>JAILKX010000088.1 GCA_024693415.1 Bacilli bacterium | reverse complement strand
AATGGACGACGCCTGCCGCTTCTTGGCCAAATCGATGGCGATGATGACGGCAGAAGCCCACTGCATGTCCGATAGATCCCTTTAAGGAAAAACGAGCTTCCTCCGGGAGGCTTTTTACATACACGTCCCTCACGGATTTGTTTTTTTCAGCGTTATGGCGCGGCCGGCGCGGCGCCTACCCCGACAGCTGCAGGGCAGCTCGGACAGAGCCCAGGGGTAAAGAAAAACGCAGGGGTTCCTGCGAGATCCTTTATTAGTCTTTGCGTTCGGCCTTGAGGGATTTCTTCCTCTGGTACATCGCTTGGTCGGCCCTTTCGATGACGTCGCGGAGGCTTTGGTCTACTTCTATATTATAGACCGACATGCCGATGGAGATGCTCGTGGAGCCTTCTTTGTGGTTTTTGTCGATGATGGCGTTGATGCCTTTGAGGAGGTCTTCGCGGTTATCGTAGTCATGGCCTTCGAGGATGACGGCGAATTCGTCTCCGCCGACGCGGAAGACCGGGGAATGGGCGAAGGTGTCGCAGACGAGCGCGCAGGCGTCCTTGATAAGCTGATCGCCTGCCTTATGGCCTAGGGTGTCATTGACCTTCTTGAGGTTATTGACGTCGCATATGAGGGCGGCGAAGGGGGATTGGGTGCCATCTTTGATGGCTTTGTCCATCTTCGTTTCCTTATCGGAATAGGCGTGCTTGGACTTCACGCCGGTCAAGGGGTCGCGGTAGGCGACTTCCCTCACCTCATCCAGTGATTTGGCGTAGGATTCTTCGCGGCGGACCTGATCGTCGACGTTGGTGATGCCGATGACGACGTGGTAGTCGTCCTCAAGCATCATCTTCGAAATCTTGATGCGGGCGTAGACGGGGGTGTCGTCTAGGACCAATCTAAGCGTCAGGGCGAAGCTTTTATCGACGGAGAGGACCTTCAGGATGTTCTGCTTGTTGCATGCGGCGGCGAAGATGGGCATATCGTCTTTGTAGACGTGGGGGCGGATGCCGTCGGGGCCGGTGAAGATATTGTGGCCCTCAGGCTCGATGCCGAAGGCCTTGAAGCGGTCGGTCGAATAATATTCGCGGTAGACGTCGTCCTTGGTATCGACGTAGAAGAGGGCGACGTAGTCGGCGGCGAGGGCCTCGGCGATGCCGGCGAAGGTCAGTTGGGTTTTGCGGGCTTTCTCGTATTCTTCGATTCGTTTCATGTGGGCGTCGATGTTGCGGAAGCCGACGACGATGTGCTTATCGTCATCGATCATCTTGGTGGCCTTCATTTCAATGTAGACCGGGGCGCCGTGGGCGTTGATTCTGAACGAGAGCAGGAAGCTCTTGTCGATCGAGAGGACGCGGGTGACATTCTGCTTGGTGAAAGCCTGCATCAAAAGGTCGCGGTCCTCGGGGACCACGAGGTTGATGAGGGCCCCTTCGGTGAAGGCGAAGAAGTCGTCTCCGACGGCGGGGTAGCCTAATTCCCTGTAGAAGTCGCTGGAGGAGTATTCGATGTAATGCCCCGTCTCGATGTTGATGAAGAAGCTGCTCACGAAGTCGGATGCGAGGGCTTGGGCGATGGCGGCCTGCGAAAGGTGGAAGCGTTCCTTGAGCCTCCGGGCCTCTTGTTCTTTCCTCATAATAAAGCTCCTGCCCGTTTGTGCGGCTCGGAAATTGTAGCAGTATTTTTTACTAACCGCTAGGAGGAGGATTGGGTGTCTACAGTTGACACTTTAGGGATAATTGGGCATTTTCTCCCACCAATTCGGAATTTTTTTTCGTTTGTTTCGTTGATTTACCGATATGCCGAATTTAACATATCCCTATGGACGAGCCTTCGTTTGCAAACTACGTCGCGCAGAGGCGCCTGAATCTAGGGAAGGCCCAGAAGGACCTGGCGGCCGCGCTTTCGTATACCCCGCAGGCGATCTCCAAGTTCGAGGCCACCAACAGCGCCTTCCCGATCGACCAGCTGCCGGAGCTCTGCTTCTTCCTGAACTGCAGTTTGGATGACATCTTCAAACGCAATTTAGCGGACCCCTGCTTCAAAGAGACCCCTTTCGACATCCAGCAGGTGGGGAAGCGCCTTAGGGTTACGCGCCAGAAGGCCAACAAGACGCAGGCCGAGATTGCGGCATTGTGCGGGACATCCGCTCGCGCGGTGCGGAATTACGAATCGGGGCAGACCGTGCCCTCGTATCAGACCCTTGAGAAGTGGTGCGAGGCATGCGAGGTTACGCCGGAGGGACTGCTTTCTGGCGAGATGGCCGATGTGGTGATCGTCGAGCAGCCCGCGCAGATCGTCGAACGCCCTAGGCGCAGATCGTTTATCCCCATCATCGTCCTGGTGGTGGTTGTGGTCGCCGCGAGCGTATCCACTCCGTTCATCGTTCAGGCGGCGAGGAACAGGAATGGTTCCGATCCTGAGGGAAGCGTGGTCGCGGGCCTTACTGAAGATAGCTCCTCCGCGCCGACATCCATGTCGGAGCTATCCTCCGCGCCGACATCCATATCGGAGCTATCCTCAAGCGAAGAGCTCCTCTACTCGTCCGAGGAACAGGTCATCTCGTCCGAGGAAGCGACCTCATTGTCGGAGGAATATCCCCCGATGGTCGGCCTCGATTATTATCAAGGGGATCCTGATTTCGATCCGGATGCCTATCCGAAGACCCATCCTTATATCAATTATGAGAGCGCGCCCGATAAGATAATCGTCGACGATCCGATCCAAATCTATTCATGCCCAACGACCGGGACCCAAAATCATGACACGCCTTTCTATTGCGGATTCACTTTGAAGGACGCTTCGGGCGAAAAGGATCTCACGGCGTACGACAACAAGCTTTTCTACTATGAGCATGCAGGCTTTTATGAAGAAGAATTAGATGGAAAGTACGGCAACCCCTATTATCTGAAGACGAATATCAAGATGAATGGCAGCAGGTGCATCTACAACGTGCGGATTGCGGCGGCTTACTATCAGCGCACCGTGACCGCCTTCTTCTACGATGGGGTGAAATCGGACATGTATTTCGAAGACAATAAGCATTACGGCCAAATCGATTATGGCGAAATCGTGAGCGAGGGGCAGCACATCCTCCATTTGCCTAGGCAGAATTGGATGAGGATCCCGTTCACCGCAATCCCGTATTGCGATGGCAAAATCGCGGTAGGGAAGCCGATATACGAAGGCGGGGATTACGTATATCCGAGCTTCGCGATTTCAATGGATAGGGTCCTGGGCCTTAAGAGGACTTCTTTTGACAGCACGGAGTACGATATCACCGATGTCGAGATAAAGCCTAAAGGCGGCTTCAATTACGAACTCGTCATAAGGAACGTCGGGGAAGAGGATGCCATTTACATCGAGGCTATGCTTTTGCGCTCCGAGACGACGAACGACGGCGGCTATTGGCCCGGCACGTATTTTTTCTTCAATCCCATGATCATTTACTTTACGGATTGATTCAATTCAATGAGGACGTACCCGCCTTTCTTTTCGTTGGACGCCAACTCGTACCATGGCTTGAATTCCTGCAGGTAGCAGCGGAATTCGCTGATGGCGCGGAAAAAGGAGGAACGGGATATCGCAAGATCTTCTATGATCTGCTTTTCGGTGAAAACGCCTTTTTCCCTTAAGCAGAAAAGCATGTGTAGGATGATGACAGCGCGGTTTGTTTTCATGTGGTTAGCCTGAATTCAAATCGACGATCGTCGGATGGTTCGGGGTCTCCGCTCCATCTTTTGGTTGCAACACCTGAATGTTAGTGCCAACCGCTTACACTGACAAACAACCGCCTTAGTAATTTGAGGAAATTTAGTTGATTTCATAGCGAAAACGAATACACGTATCGCCTGGATTTCTTTTGAAATTTCAGAATCTAAAACTTTGTTCGGCCGTTCTTTCGGATGGGGTTTGCTTAGGCGCAAGCCGGCGTTTCGTTTAAGTGTTTTGGCCAAATAATCCGACGAAGACCAATATCTTTTGGGAAAGTTGCTTTTGCTAATCCGTTATGCAAGAGTTTGTACACCATGAAACCCAAATTCAAAACCATTTGTTTTGCCGTCCTGGCGACGGCGGGCTTTTCGCTCGGCGCGGCTTATGCTCTGTCATACCGGAGCGAGACGCCAGAAAGATTGTCGGCCGATTCTACCTACACATTGACCCTAGGCGAAGGAGTGGACGTCGCGGATACGTATGGTACCGTCACCTCTGCCTCGGGAACGACTTTCGGATTCAAGTTCACCGATTATTCAAAAGGAAGCGGGACGTTAGGCAGTTTTGCTTCCGGCGGGGAGCTGTTGAACTGGGACGCGTTCCATTCGATCCAATCCATCACGGTCAGGAATACATCGGGAACCCTGGCCTTCTATAACGGCTGGAAGCAATACGATTCGAGCGATATCGAATATTCTTCCTCCGCCTATCAGACGATTTCGGGATCGGGGACACATGCGATCGATTTATCCTCGATCGACCCCTCTTATTTCAAGTTGGTCGCGACTTCCGATTGCGCGATCGACAGCATCTCCATCGTCTATACCTGCGCATCCACAAGCGTGAACTCCAATCTCCGCATCAGGGTAGCAAAGCCCACCATCGGCGGGGAGGAGGCGACGATCGCGGCGTCCAATTACGTTTGGATCAACACGAACGTTAAGGACGCGGGAACATGGACCAATTATGTGATGACTCGCGACGCCGACGGCTCGTGGTATGCTGATTTCAATAACGTTTCTGCGGCGTCGAGCGGATATACCTATTCCTTGGTGGTCTGCGACAGCAACAGCG
>JAILKX010000080.1 GCA_024693415.1 Bacilli bacterium | reverse complement strand
CCTGAAGGTCTTGTTGATGAGCGGGCGCAAGACATCCGCGACATAATCGATGAACTGATCGCCGATCGGATTGTTCGGCCCATGGTCGCGCAGGGCCCGCTGGTTCACGGGATATGGGGGATTGAGCTCATTGCTCCTCTGTATAGGGCTCTTTGGGCAATCGATGCCGACCAAAATCGGCGGGACGAGCCCTTCTTCGGTCAAGGAATGGACCGCCCTGTCCAAATGCCAGTCCCCGTAAGCGGAGAAAGCCCTGTCGACGAGGTTCTGCCCGTCCGACATATAGAGGACGGGGAACCGCTGATTCTTGTTCTTTTTGTATTCAGGCGGCAGCCATACCCGAACTGAGCGCAGGCCGCGCGCGAAAGGCAGGCGGAATTTCGCCTGATAATACTCCCCATATTCCATGGTGGAGTCCTCTTTCCTTTCGCTGGGGCGGAAAGGCGGGTAACGGAGTTTTCGGCCCTTGCTGGTTTTGGTTGTCTTCTTCGGTTCCATATTCGGTCAAACATTATAAACCCAGAAGGGCCAATTTAGATAAGGGGTCGCTTATTTTTTGCCGTTTTTCTTCTCGGCCTTCTCCTTGGAGCGCTTGTCGTTGATGATCTTCATCTCGACTTCGGTGATGAGCTTGCAATTGTTCTCGTCGGCCCACTGGACGCAGCCCTTGAGGACTAGCGGCAGGAAGATGCGCGGCACCTTGACGAGCATCTTCAATGCGTCGTCGGTGAATTTGACATCGGTCTGGAGCCGATCGGCGGCATAGCGGACGGAAGCGACGCTCGTCTCGCGCATCGGGAGCAACTCGGGGCGCGGCTTCTTGAACGAGGAGCACCAGAAGTTCTTGCTGTCGCGGTATCCGTAATCGACGGGCACGCGGGGATAGCCTTTGGCGGTGACGCCGTTGACGATCGTGTCGTAATACTTCTCCTTCATGAGGATCTTGTCGATTCTCAGGATGAAGTGGGCCCCGAACTTCGAGGTGATGCCATTGAAATCGTGATAGGGTTCGGGATAGCCATTCAATTCGCCCGGCTTATCGTCTTGGGCGTTATCGAGTTCCTTCATCCAGGTGCACTCGATGACCTGGAAGGCCTCCTCGACGATCTTCGGGTATTTACCCTTCGGATCCTCTTTTGCCATTAGGCCATCGCCCAAAGTGAAGATGCAGCCCTTCATCTTCTCCTCGGTGGTGTCGCCGGGCCAGCCCATGCGCACCGCTTCCTTAAAATACTTCTTGTCGTCGGGGATGAAATTGATGGTGCACTTGCCGGTGCGGAGGATGTTTTGGGCGGTGTTGGATGAGTTGCGGCACTCAAGGAGCATCGCGTAATACCCTTTGCCGGCGATGTAATAGGGGGCCACCAGGGAATAGGGGCCTAGATTCGTCTCGCCGCTTTCGGCGAGCGTTCCGATCATCACGACCGGCATCGGGAAAAACAAGGATGTCTGATAAAAATTGTCCTTGGGCTCAAGATTCTTGAAATCGTTCATGCGGGAAAACCTCTTGAGTATGTTATAAGGTTTTCGCGCTTGCTTTTCTACGAAAAAGTTAAGCGGCCTCGATAAATGCGATCGAGCACGCGGGGAGGGTCAATGTTCCGCCGGAAAGGGTTGCCTTGGTCGAGTTCACGGCAATTTGGTCGCCAAGCTTCCCAGAAACGCTCACCTCCAGGGATTTGGAGGAGGACGCGTTGCAATAGAAATGGGCCGACTTCCCGTTATACGCGATTTCGTAATCGATCAGGTCGCTTTGGCTTGAGGCCTTGTCTACTACCCTGCCCTTTTGGAGGATTTCGCTTCCCTTTTTGATGGCGAGGGCGTTCTTGAGGACGCTGTAGGCCGAATAGGGATCGGCCTGGTCTTCCGCAATCGACTTGCCGCTTAAGGTCGACCAAGTCGATTTGCCCGACAGATGGAACCCTTCGAAATAGACCGTCGAATCGGTTTGGCCGGATGCGAAAGGCATCGGGGTGCGGTAGCTTTGGTCCTGATATCCGTCGGCCGTCGCCTTGAGGCCAAGCTCGTCGCCGTAATAGATATAGGCGTTGCCCGGGGTGAGCGCGTTGAGGGCCGTCGCGATCTTATATTGATCCACGTCCTCGATGAAATAGGGCGCATCGCTCGAAGTCGGATGCGATTGGCTGAACCTGCCGATATCGTGATTCGACAGCGCGCGGGCCATGATGGCATTCGGATTGTAGACGTCGATCTTGGCCTGGTCGGATGCGATTTGCGACGCGAAGGACGATGCTTTGCCATTGAAGGCCTCATAAGTCTGGCGCGGGGCTTCGAAGTCGAAGGTCGAATCGAATCCGCAGGCCGTGTAATCGAAGGCGAGGTCGTGGTTCGTATCGAGGACTTCGCCGATCAGGTAACAATCGGATTTCGCGTCTTTCATCGCATGCGAGAATTCCTGCCACCAGTCGAAGTTCTTCTCGTCGCGGTTCGCTCCGGAGTTGTAGACCCAGTACGCGGCGTCGAGGCGGAAGCCGTCCACCCCTTTGCCAAGCCAATACTTCCCGACTTCTTTGATCGCGTTCCTGACCTCGGTCTTGTCGAAATCGAATTCGGGGAATCCGAATTTGTTGTCGTTCCCATACCAGTCACGATGTTCGGAATACCAGACATGGTTCTTCGAGGTGTGGTTCAGCACCATATCCATCACGACTTTGATGCCTTTTTGATGACACGCCTCCAATAACTTCGCGAAATCGTACTTGGTTCCGCCGACTGTGACCTCATAGGAGGACTTGATCGAATAGTAGTCCGTGCAGTCATAGGAATGATAGGAATCGCTTGGCTGGACGGGCGAAAGCCAAAGGGCCTCAACCCCTAAATCAGAAAGGTAATCCAAATGGTCGATGATCCCTTTGAAGTCGCCGATCCCATCGCCATTGCCGTCGGCGAAGGAATAGACGAGCAACTGGTAGAACGTCCGGTAGTTGTCTTCGGAGACCACGGGGTATCCGTCTTTCGGCACATAGATATCGGGCTCGTCGCCGCTAGGCTCATGGTCATACCAGGTCGTCCCATAATAATAGAAGACGCCTTTTTCATCGATACTGAGGTCGCTCGTCTGCCCCGATGAGCCGTTGAAGATCAGGTTCACGAAATCGATGTTCGGGAACTCATAATACTTCCAGTCGCCCGCACTCTTAAGCGCGGTGCCCGGCCAATTGCCGCAGAGCTTATTCTCGCCGACCCACGCGTAAATATTGGTCCATGAGGCCTCGCAATAGACCTTGATGCCGTCGTAGGTCTCCCGCGAGACGGATGCGGCTGCCGAAGAAGAGGCGGCCGTCGGAGAAGACGAAACGGATGAAGTGGCCTCTCCAGAGGAGGCCCCTTCGGAATTCGCGGCCGAAGATGCGCTCGTCGCACCGCCGCAGGACAGCAAAATAGCTGACAGAGGGATAACAAACAAA
>JAILKX010000143.1 GCA_024693415.1 Bacilli bacterium | reverse complement strand
GGACGCTTCATGCCGCAAGCTCGGCGTGGGACGCAGCCTCATGGAGGAAGCCGAAAAGATTGCCAAGGGCTTAGGCCTATCCTCGGTCCGCCTCAACGTTTACGCGGGAAACGATGCAGAGGCGTTTTACGATCGCGCCGGATATAAGACGCTGAAAAGAATCCTCGAAAAGAAAATCGACTGAATTCGAATACACGTATCGCTTATTTTATGCCTTTAAGCGTCTTTTCAAGCAGCTCAATATCGACTGGCTTCGTCAAATGGGCGTTCATTCCTGCCGCCAAGCACTTTTGCGCATCTTCGGCAAATGCATCGGCGGTGAGCGCGATGATCGGGATGGTTTGGGAGTCGGGGCGATCGAGCTTGCGGATCGCTGCCGCCGCGTCCAAGCCATTCATGACAGGCATCCTGAGATCCATCAGGATGACGTTATAGTGATGCGGCTGCGATTTCGCGAATGCATCCACCGCTTCTTGCCCGTTTTCGGTAAGGTCGACATTGGCTTCGCGGTCTTCGAGCAGGCTCTTCAGGATCTCGGCGTTGATGTATTGGTCTTCGGCGACCAGGACGTTCATGCCCTTGAGGATCTGCTTTTCGGCCTTTCCGGGCGTTCCGCCTTCGAGGTATCCCTCGGTGTATTTGACCAATTCGTGGTACAGGGTCGTCTTAAATAGCGGTTTGAGCACGAATCCGGTCGTCCCCGCTTTCTTGGCTTCGTCTTCGAAATCGGACCAATCGTATGCGGAAACGATGCACGCCGGCATCGTCTTCTTGAGTTTTGTCCTGATCTGACGAATCGTCTCGACGCCATCCATTCCGTCCATCCGGTAGTCGACGAGCACGACGTCGTAATCGTTTTCCTTTAGGCGTTCAAGCGCCGCCTCTCCTGAAGTGCAGTAGTCCCCTTTCGCCTCAAGAAGCTCAAGGGAGGCGATGGCGCTTTGGCAAAGCTCGATATTGTCATCCACCACCAAAACGCGGAGGTCCTTCAGCTTCATATGCGATTCATCGACTTCGGCCCTTTCGAGGTCGAGGACGATATGGAAGGAAGTGCCTTTGTCGAGTTCGCTCTTCACTTCGATCGTCCCGCCGAGGGTGTCGACGATGTTTTTGGTGATCGCCATGCCGAGACCCGTTCCCTGGATCTTATGGATGCGGAGGTTGTCTTCCCTCTCGAAAGCATCGAAGACCTTCTTTTGGAATTCCTCGGACATGCCGATTCCGTTGTCCTTCACCGTGAAATGGGTGCGGACGTGGCGATTGCCTTGAGGCGAAATCTCTTGGCGCATATCGACCGTGATGCTTCCGCCGTCTTCGGTGAACTTATTTGCGTTGGACAAAAGGTTGAGGAGCACTTGGTTCAGGCGGACGCCGTCGACATAGACGCACTCGGAGATGATGGTTCCGATCGTGATGTCGAAGTTCTGCCTCTTGCTCTTGATCTGCGGGCGGACGATTTCGCATATGGTCTCGAACGTTTCGCGCAGGGATACGCGCTCGACGTTGAGGACCATCTTGCCGGATTCGATCTTGGACATATCGAGGACGTCATTGATGAGACCGAGGAGCTGTTTGCTCGAGATATCGATCTTGTGGAGGCAGTCCTGCACCTTCTCTTTGTCATCGATATGGTCATTGGCGATGGTGGCCATGCCGACGATCGCGTTCATCGGGGTGCGGATATCGTGCGACATGTTGGAGAGGAATTCGCTCTTCGCCGCGCTTGCCGCCTTTGCGGCCTCCACCGCTTCTTTCAGCTGAACCTCGGCGTTCTTCTTATCGGTGATGTCGATGAAGATGCCGATGTATTCCTCAGGGGTGCCGTCTTTTCTGCGGAGAAGCCTGCCGGCCGCGTGGAACCAGCGCCATTCACCGGATTTCGTCTGCATCCGGTATTCGACGTCATAGGTTTTGACGTTGGTGTAGTCCTTGATGGTGTCGTTGAATTCCTTGAGGACGTAATCCTGCTCTTCGGGATGGACTCTATCGAACCAGGCGTTCAACGTGTTCGGGAAGTCGTCCAAGCCGGTGAAACCGACCATCTTGCGGAACTCGTTGCTCCAGATGACGTCGGTCATCTCGCCCTTTTCGTCGAAGCGCATACTCCACATGCCGGAACGCAATGCTTCGTGGACGATCGATAGCGCTTGGTAATTCCTTTCGGCGGTCTTCGCCGCTGCTCCCGCTTTTTTCTCAGCTTCCGCCTGATATGCGTGATGAACCTCTTCGCGCTTCACGAAAGTCCTCGTCATATAGATCCCGAACACGGTGAGCAAAGCGACCACTACCGAAAGGATGACGATGACGATGATCGAGGTTGTGACGTTGTCAAAAATCAAAATGCCCATAATTAACCAAACCTAATATTTCCAACAAAATATTAGCACTATTTATTAATTAGGGGTATCAGACCTTCTTTTGGCGTATACCTATCGTAAAAACAGCATGCCAATCAAGCAAAAAGCAATTCTGCCAATTCGCCCATGGTCACGATTCGGATGTCGCCCTCGGCAAGGATTCTCTGAATAAGGACTTCAAGTCTATCGAAGCTATTAGCTAATGCGAAATCATAGCTATGTCCCGCATATACGAAGAGCACATCGCCTGTTGCGTCCTTAAAGGAATTGAATAAGCATAGGGCGCGATCGATGTCCAAAGCGGTGACTTTGAAATGGAATGGGTCTTCCGGGATAGCGAATGTCTCATCGATCTGCGACAAGCGGATATTCGTAATGCCCGGGACGCGTTTGACGATATCTATTTCGCGCTCGCCAGAAGACTCGAAAGGGGTCGCAAACGAATGCACGTCCCTCATGAAAATCATTTTGAGCGCCTCGACGTCTTGCGAGACTTGGCGGTAGACTTCCTCATCTGGGCACTGATCCAAATACGGATGAGTCAAGGTGTGGCTTGCCACCTCGTGCCCGGAATAAAGAGGGAATGTCCTCTCGTGGTTCAGCCTTTCGATGGGGTGGCCGTCGAGATACCATACAAAACCAGGGAGACCGCTGTTGAGGTTGAAGGTCCCCCTGATGCCATATTTATTGAAAAGCGCGATCGTCTGCCTGTCGAAGACGGTGCCATCATCGATTGAGAATGCAAAGTATTTCGCCATATCGAGATTTTAGCACCGCTGCCATGAGCAACGCCTTATTTTTCGCGCCTCTTCGAATGGATCCTTTCGTTCATCGAGCAGAAGCAAAGGTGAACGCCTCCTTTGCTCGCCATGAAGCTGGCAGTGTCCTCTGGGGAGATTCCGAGCCTATGGCCTTCGGCAAATGCATCGATGTTCGCGGCTTGGAACAAGAAGTCCCAACCAGCCTTCTTCTGATCGGAGACCAATTTTTTGATCACATCATAAGTATATTCGCGGCTAGAGTTCTCAAGGCCGTCCGTCATGATTGAGAAGATGACGTGCTCCGGGATCTCTTCTTCCGGGAGTTTCGCATATGTCTCTTTGAGGTTGGCGATGGCCGTCCCAAGGGCATCGAGCAAGGCAGTACAACCGCCTGGAATATACGTTTTCGCATCCATGTCCCCCACGGATTTGATGTTTTCCCTTGAATGTACGGTCTTGTATCTGGTGTCGAAAAGGATGGTGGTGACAAAGACGTCCCCCGCCTGTTTGCGCTGATCGGCGATTAAAGCGTTATAGCCTCCAATCACATCGCCTGCAAGGCTGTTCATCGAGCCGGATTTGTCGAGAATGATGACGAGTTCAGTGCAATTCTTCTTCATGAAAAGTCCTCCTTGGATTGCGCCATAATTCTGGAGGACTCGTTCTAATTTGTTGTATCTTGGCAAGCGACAAATGATTTAGCGCGGCTTCCAGCCTAAAGGCGGGACGCCATATTCATCTAAGGCCAAATTGATGCTATTCAAATCGAATTCGCCTTTCTTTATGAAATCTTCCACGATGCAATCGCCAACGATGGAATGCGAAAGCGTGAATCCGGCCGCATTGAGGAGATCAAGCGCATCGTCGAGGCATAATTCCATTCCGACGATCAGGCAGATGATGGTGCCTTTCTTCGGCTCGTAATCCTCGCTTGAGATGATTTTGGAGAACACCTGTCGCGTTATTCCTCCGCCGGTGTAAATCTCGACGTTGGTTTTCTTTGATTTCTGCATATAGCGCAGAAGCTTCTTTTGGAAAGGCTCATCTTGCGGCTTGAAGTTTGGGGCCGCCAAAAACGACATATGCGCGGAGGAACCGACTAAATCGAAATCCGCTTTTGCCCTCCGCTGCATTCCTCTAGGCCTATGAGCGGGCCTAGGGATCCATCTTCTGGGCTGGCGGTCGCC
>JAILKX010000071.1 GCA_024693415.1 Bacilli bacterium | reverse complement strand
GAGACGCCGTCATCGATGTAAAAGCCTAGCCACGCCTTTTCGGGCATCTGGGATTTGAGCATCGACAAAGCGTTCAGGATCCGGCCTAAGCGATTGGATTCGGTTAGGCCTTCCTTAAGGGAACTTAGCGAAGTGAGGATGGATTTGTCTAACATGATCAATATTCTACATTAGCGCCCGGCGCCTTTGCCACCGGTTTGTCCGCTTGCTTCTCCGCCTTCGACGGGGCCGGAAGAGCCGCCTTTGCCGCCTTTTCCGGCTTTGCCGGCGCTTGCCGTATTCCAAAGCCAGGTGGCGCCGCTGCCGCCGTTACCGCCATTGCCGCCGTCTCCGCCAAGGCCGTATTCGCCATCGACGTCCTCTTCATAGATGAGGCCGGGGACTATGGATTTCAGCTGGGAAATCGAGGTTCCCGCGGCGATGGCTTTGCCGCCTTTCCCGCCTTCTCCGCCGTTACCGCCGTTGCCGCCGTTAGCGCCGTTAGTGCCGTCGGTCGTGCTGATGAGGGCGGCGCTGCCGTCTCCGCCGTTGCCGCCGTTTCCGCCGTTAGCGCCGTTCGTGCCGTTGGTCGTGCTGATGAGGTCGGCGCTGCCGTCTTTGCCGTTGCCGCCTTTGCCGCCTTTCCCGCCGTTTCCGCCATCTCCGCCTTTGCCGGCGGCGAGATGGATGACGCCTCCCGTTCTTTCGTCGAAGGTCGCATAGGCGATGGCGTTGCCGCCATTTCCGCCTTTGCCTCCGTCTTCGCCGTCTCCGCCTTTGGTGGCGGAGCTGCCGCTAGTGCCGTTAGTGCCGCCAGTGCCGTTTTCGCCTTTGGCGCCGTTTCCGCCAACGACGTATAAAACGGAATCGGTCGAGTATATGGGCTTTTCGACGCGCAGGGCGTGATGGCCGTCTCCGCCTGTGACCTGGGCGTTATAGCCATAGAATGCGCCTTGGGCGTGGTAAAGCGCGAGCGATTCGAGCCTGAAATCCGTTTGGGCGGTGGATAGGCCGGCATTGGAATAGGCGTGTAACGAAAGGGCCGAATAATACGCCTCGATGCTTGGGAGATTGAACAGGATATCGTCTGTGCTGTAGGAATAGCAGTAAAGGTCAAGGGTCGGGAGATCCGAAGAGGGCTCCTCGGTCGATACGCGGAGGGAGGGAACGTTGAAGAACTGATAGTTATGGGCGTAGGAGCTTCCGTGGCGGAAGGTGAGCGAATTGAATCCCGAGATCTGCAATTCGACCCCGGCGTCGTCATCGGCGACGCGCCTGTTGTACCCGATGAAGTAGGGGATTTCCTGCTCCTCGACGTAAGAGATGTTGGCGTCTATGATCTTCGCGACGAATTTCTCTTGCCGGGTCGTGAGGGTGAAGTAGCGGCTGCCGCTATTCTCATTGGGGATCTCCAATTCGGTGCACATCGAGGGGACGATGACCTCGCCCAAAGGCAATTCGCGGGTGAAGGTATCCGTCTCCTCGCTATAGGCCGATTCCATGTTTTTGCTGGAATAGATGGCGGTCACGTGGTAGTTCGTGCTGTCGAGGGTGGCGAGCATCTCTTCGTCGAGGGCGATGCCGGGCTCGGTGACCGTCTTCACATCCTCATAATAGGAATTGTAGAGGTCGCTTTTGCGGACCAAGTAGCCGTCAGCGTATTTGACGGGGCTCCAGGAGAGGGCGTTGCCGACGAGGTAGACCGATTCGGGCGTCTCGAGCTTTGGCATGGACAGGGTCACGGCCGCGGATTTCTCGGAGCTTGCGATCGCGGCGGAGTCGCTATTGGCGACCACGGTTACGTCGTGGTAATGAAGGTCGTCGAAATCCATGAGGAACTCATAGACGTATTCGCCGTGGCAATCCTTGATGACGGTATCCTTGAGGCCGATGTCGAAATAGACGTCGCCGGAGGAATTCTCCGCGTTTGTCGAGGAGGAGTAGGAAAGGCTAGCGACATAATCGGCGTTTGTTACGCGCAGGGCGTCCTCGGCCCGGATCGAGGCGATTTCCTCGCCGCCTTCGAAGAACGTGTAGAAATCCGCCTGCTCGAAGGCGGTGACGTAGATGCTTGCCTTGTCGGAGAACACCTTGGGCGTGGCGAACATCTTGGTGGCGATCGGGACGATGTTGCCGAGGGCCTCATCGATCGCCTTGATCGCGTCGGCGCAGGAGACGAGGGCGAGGCTCGACAATATGGCGAATGCTTTGAAGATCGGTTTCATGATGCTGTTCCTCTTTTCTATTGCTTCTTGCTGCCTGCGCGGCCTAGGGCGTTCAGTAGGAGCGAGATTATGGCGGAGCCGACGGTGGCTTGCACGAAATACGCGACGAACGCAGTGGACGTCTCGGTGTAGCCGGAAGCGGGGCTCGCGACGAATAGGTTAAGCGTCACGAACAGCGCCGCGATGCCCATGATCGAGGAGGTGATGCTCGCGGGGCCTTTGCGCTTCATGGAGACGAAGGTGTATATGATGTTGACCACCGAGGTGCCGACCGTGATGAGGTAGAACATATTGGAATATAGCCCTATTTCGTCTTCGGACCATCCTAACGAGGCGCCGACGGATGGCGCTTCTTGGATGCCATGGCTTAGGTTGCGGTAGAAGACGAACACGAATGCGGTGGCCCCGACCAGGACGAGCTTGGAAACGATCGCAAAGAAGCGGGGGATGCGAATTGGCTTGGCGAACATCGGGAGCCTGAACAGTATCGCGAGGACGATGAGGAGGCCGATCGCGATCAGGAGGACGATCGAGATGTTCATCGCCGGTATTCCTTGGATCAGGTGGAACCGGAGCACCGACAGGTCGCGGAAGTAGTAGAAGACGGCGGCCGAAGCGATGGTAAGCACCAATAGGATGATGCCCGCGACGATGGAGGATGGCGGCGTCCCGAATTTCTTTGAACTGGCGGCTTTCGCGGCTTTTGCAGGGTTTTTCGGCGGCTTTGCAGCCTTATTGGGGGCTTTCTTGGGCGCTTCGGTGTGCAGGAAACGGTCGCGGAGCTTGCCGTCTTTGAGCACGCGGAGGATGTCCTTGATCGAGGTGCATTCGCCGTGGGCGATGTCGCGGATCTCGTTGTAGAGGAAGCCTTTCTTCGCGAGGCCCCTCTCCTTGCGGTTGCTCTTGATGCGCTCCAGCTCGGTATAGAAATCGAGGTAGAGGCGGTCGCCGGATTCCCTTGCGTGGTCGGCGGCGGCTTTGAAGAACTCGTCGTCGCCAAGCCTCCCTTTGTAGAGGAAGGCGCCGTAGTTGCTCTTGATCCCGAGCTTGGCTTTGCAGAGGCCCCAATAGGAGCTTGGGTTCTCCTCGTCGACGTTGGTGGCGACGATGCCATAGTATTCCCTGGCGCTCATGAAGTGGCCGGTGAGGCACATGAGGTCACCGGTATCGAGGAGGAGATTGGTGATGTACTCCTTGCTGACCCTGCCCTCTTTGTATTGCCCGACCGCGAGGTCGAGGAGCATTTTGTACATCGGCAGGGCGATCTTCTCCTTCTTGGCGAGCAGCATCTTCTTCGCCGTGTTGACGCAGATGGTGAAGTAGTTGCCGTTGCCGTTATTGATCTCGTAGCCGCCTTTGAGGATGTCGACGATGGTCGAATAGAGGTTCTCCGGCCTCCTCTGCGGGGCCTGGTCGTTATTGATGTCGTAATTGACGAAGTTCTCCGCCTTCATCTTGCCCGGCAGGAATTCGGGGTCATCGAGCTTGAGCGACGCCATGAACCTCCACCACAGGGCGAAGGAATTGTAGGCGTCGTAGGCGAAGATCCCGTTGAAGCAATAGATCGCGTAGTCATAATGCTTGTGGTCCATGTAACTGTCGGCGAGGGCTTGGTAGAGGCCGAGCAATTGGTCGAGGGCGTCGTCGGCGTTCGAATAGACCTTGAGGAACATGCGCTCGCACATGAGGTTCAGCTGATCGATGGAGTAGGGGACCTTCAAGTCGCTCACGGCATCGCTGATCGAGGCGACGAGCTCATCGGCGAGCTCGACCATCTGCTCCTGGCGCAGGAAGCCGATGAAGGTCGCGAAAAGGTCGGGCAGCTCGCCGCGGAGCATCGAGCAGAACAAAGCGTAGTGCCCGCTGTTCATCGTGTTGGCGAAGACGCTCTTCATCGCTTTGAAGACCTCGCCTTGCTGGGTTTCGTTGGCCGAGCCGAGCGCATTGGTCAGATATTCGTTGAGGCGGGGGAGGTTCTTGTCTTTCGCGATTGGGGTGAGGCTCATCCTGGAGAGGCGCTCATCGGTGTTGACCTTGAAAAGGCATTGGACCATCGCCCAGTTGACCTTGAAGTTGGTGCGGTTGCTGTTGGAGAGCTGGATGAGCTTCTCGAGGGCGTATTTGTAGTGGCGCGCGTCGTCGGAGCGCATGTCGGACTGCGCGAGCTCGAATTCGTTTTCCTCGGAGGTCGATAATTTGACTTTGCTGTCGAACCTCTGGCCTTTGACGATTGAGATCGTCTCGATCTTCTTGGCCTCGATCTTGCTGGCGGTGACCTTGGTGCCGCTATAGACGACCCCGGATTTGACCGCGTCTTTGACGGCGGAGAAAAGGATGTCGTCGGCGCCGACGTTTTTGCGGCTCACGATCTGGAATTTTTTAAGCTCTGCCGGGATTTCGTTGACTTCGAGCTCCTCGGTGTAGAGGATCAGCTTGCGCTCGATCCCGTCCGCGTTCTCGTTCATGACGTTCAGGAATCGCTTCCATTCGTTGCGGACCCATCTCCAGTCGATGTACTCGCGCTTATTGGCGACGAGGATCAAGACCTTGGACTGATGGAGGGCCGAGAAGATGACGTTTTCGAACTTCTTGCCGGCCATCTTCTCCTTCTCCTCTTCGGAGTAGAAGACGTTCTGGATGCCTCTTTTCCAAAGGACGCGGTAGATTTCGCCGGCGAGCTCGGATTCGCGGGTCTTGGTGGGCATGCCGCGGCCGTCGAGGATCGGTTGCTTGGTGATCGGGTCGATCTCGGTGACCTTGCAGGAGAGGAAGACGTCGTAATGGTATTTGCCGTTGGAGAATTCCTTGCTGATCTCGGAGCGCTTGGTCTCGATGTAGTTGAAGATCTCCTGATAATGCTCTTTCTCCTGCCCTTGGGCGAGCTCCAAGCACTTGATGACGTTCTTGTTCTTGAAAATCGAGGATCCGCGGATGTCGTTTAGGGTGGGAATGTATTTCTCGGGGTCGATGTCATCCTGGGTGTAGCAGATCGAATTGTCGGCGAGCGCGGAATAGAAATAGACTTGGGGGGAGTCCGGGTAATCGTCGCGCAGGCCGCGCAGGAAAAGCTCGGCGGCTTTGAAGTTCAGGTCGTCGAGGTTTGGAATGACGTTTTTGCCGATGATGTCATCGAGTTCGAGAAGGCGCTGGGCTTCGGCGTCGACATTATCGTCGAAGCAGATATATTTGGCTTGTCCGCAGCGTGGGCATGCGTAAACGTTAGGCTTCAGCTCCTTCCATTTTTCGCTGAATGATTCGCGACATTGCTCACAGCAATAATCGCCAGAAGCATGTTTTACTTCCATGCACGACCCCCCTAAAATCCTGTAGACCTACTAGATTTAGACATTATAAACAACTGTGTGTATTTTTCCTAATAGAAGTTGCGCGTACACGCAACGCTCAAGAGTATGCGTACGTTATAACTGCAATATTTGGGCTTTCTTTTGGCCTTTTTCGACATCGTTGATTGATGTGCAAAATCTTGGAAAAAATTTTCATGGCCTTGGTTTCCGTAAAAGGTCCGACCTAATCATAACTTCCGCGTTATGCGTGAAAACGGAATGAAAATTCATGAAAATTTTTTCATTGCTTTCTATAAATTGACAAGTACAATAGCCGCTGTAAGGGGTATCATCCATGGAAAATCTAAAAGACAGAGTCACAATATACCAGGTCGCTCAGGCCTCCGGCGTGTCGCTCGCAACCGTGAGCCGCGTCATCAACAACAGGGGAACGGTCACCCCCGCGACCCGCAAGAAAGTCGAGGCCACCATCCAGCGCTTAGGCTATAAGCCCTCCGGCTTGGCCCAGGCCCTCGCCACCAATAGGACCACCAACATCGGCGTCATCATCCCAAGCGCCAACTACGTCTACATTTCGAACTTCCTGAACGGGGTCACCGAGATGGCGAAGGAGAAGGGCCTCGTCCTCACCGTCCTCACCACCGGACATTCCCGCGAAGAGGCGATCTCGATGATCGAGAAGGTCATCTCCCTCCACAGCGACGGCGTCATCATCTTCGACGACCAGCTGAATCCCGACGATGCCAAGGAGATCTCCTCCTACAACGTCCCGACCATCGTGGTCGACCGCAAGGTCACCGGCGACAAAGTCGGATGCGTCCGCTTCAATTACGCCGATGCGCTCTCCCGCATCATCAACGGCTACTACGAGAACGGGGGCGACAAGCTCATGTCCTTCCTCCACGTCCATAACGCCGGCCGCCTATTGACCCATTGCGAGAAGACCTTCCTCGAGACCCATGAGCAGATTGGGAAGGAGGGCCGCATCATCAACACCGACGATTCCTACCGCCGCACCTACAGCGACTTCATCCACATCTTCAAGACCGAATCCAAAGGCGTCTTCATCTGCTACCGCGACTCGATCGCCGCCGCCGTCATGAACGCCGCGCTCGACTCCGGGCTAAAGGTTCCCGAAGACGTCGAGGTC
>JAILKX010000063.1 GCA_024693415.1 Bacilli bacterium | reverse complement strand
CTCTTCTTCGGTCAATAGGTCGATGCGTTTTTTCTGGATGAGCAGTTCGACCTCTTTGGGGATTTTTCCATACACGTCCTTCATGTTTTGGCCGAAAACAGCCAACTGCTTATCGTCTTTGACGTCTTCTAGGGCCTGGTAGAGTTGGATCTTGTCGGACTGGACCGCGTACTCTTTCGGGATGTAAGCGTCGATGTTGAAAAGCTTCTTGGCGACCGGCGCGGGCGGCTCTTGGCCGGTGCGCTTGTTCTCGACCGCGTCGTGGAGCAATTTGAGATAGAGGTCTAGGCCAACCGAATCGATGAAGCCGGCCTGCTCGGGGCCGAGGATATCGCCGGCGCCGCGAATCATGAGGTCGCGCTGGGCGATTTTGTATCCGGATCCGAGCTCGGTGAATTCTTGGATGGCCTGAAGCCTCTTCCGGCCGTCTTCCTTCATGTCCTTCCTAGCGTTATACATGAGGTAGGCATAGGCGATGCGGTTGCCGCGACCCACGCGCCCCTTGATCTGATAAAGCTGAGAAAGCCCGAACGTGTCGGCATTTTCAACGATGATCATGTTGGCGTTCGGGATGTCGATTCCATTTTCGACGATCGAGGTGCAGACCAAAACGTTCAGCTGTCCGTCATAGAACCTTTCCATGACATCCTCGATGTCCTCTTTGTCCATTTGGCCGTGGACCACCCCTACTTCTGCGGTCGGGATGCGGGCAGCGAGTTTGCTCGCGATCGCGTAGATGGTCTCGACCTTGTTATGGACATAGAACACTTGGCCGTGCCTTGCGAGCTCCCGTTGAACCAGTTCATCCACCGCTTCCTGCTTAAAAGGAACGACATATGTTTGAATTGGCATCCTGGAAGAAGGTGCCGTATTGATTTCCGAAAGCGGGCGGATGCCGACGAGCGACATCTGCAAAGTGCGGGGAATCGGGGTCGCGGAGAGGGTTAATACATCCACGTTCCGCTTCATTTCCTTGATCCGTTCCTTCTGCTCGACGCCGAAGCGCTGTTCCTCGTCGACGATGAGGAGGCCGAGATTCTTGAATTCGATCTCTTTGGAAAGGAGCCTATGGGTGCCGATCGCTAGGTCGATCTCGCCTTTGGCGATCGCGTCCATGCTCTTTTTCTGTTCGCTCGCCGGGACGAGGCGGGAGAAGAGGGCCATCTTGATGCCAAAGGAGGCGAAACGCTGCTGCGCGACCTCGTAATGCTGCCTCGCCAAAAGGGTCGTCGGGCACAAAAGAGCGACCTGCTTACCGGAATTGATGGCTTTGAACGCCGCGCGGAAGGCGACTTCGGTCTTGCCGAATCCGACATCGCCGCAAACGAGGCGGTCCATCGGTTCGGGGCGTTCCATATCGTTTTTGATGTCCTCGACGGCCTTGGATTGGTCGTCGGTCAGCTCGTAGGGGAATTCGGCCTCGAATTGTTCCTGAAGCTCGTCGTCCGGCGGGAAGGCGTAGCCGCTGATGCGGGCGCGCTCACCGTAAAGGTTGATGAGCTTATCGGCCAATTCGTTGACCCTTTCCTTGATTTTGGTCTTCCGCTTTTCCCATTCGCCGGAAGAAAGTCGGGACAATTTGGGCGAAGCGCCTTCGCGGCCCGCGTATTTCCTGACGAGCCTAAACTGCTCAAGCGGGACATACAGGTATTCGTTATTGGCGTAAGCGATGTGGAGAAGGTCGCGGTGAACCCCATCGACTTCCAGGGTTTGGATATCGATGAACTGGCCGATTCCGTGGTATTCATGCACTACGTAGTCGCCTGGTTTCAGTTCTTCATAGCTTTTTAGGATGGTCGCGTTCTTGAATCTGGAGGTGAATCTCGAGGCGACGATCCTGTGTCCAAACAGTTCGCTGGAGGATAGATAAGCAATCTTGAGGGAGGGGATCTCAAAGCCTTCGCTAAGCGAGATGTCGCTGATCGCGAGTTTGCCTTCGGGCAGATCGAACCCCGCCACACCCTCATGTTCGATATGCGCGTCGGCCAAGAAATTGAGCACCGCCGCTTTCTGATGGGGCTCAGGGAGGCACAAAACGACCTTGGAATTCGTGGAGAGATAGCTTTGGATGGTCGGGACGATCGAGGCGATGTTGCGCCCGATCATCGAGATCTTGTGGGCCTGGAAGATGATGTCGCCCGCGGAGGTCGCGAACGGATTTGAGCCGAGGACGCACCTCTTTTTAAACGCCTGCTCAGGCGACATGTAGTTGGTTAGGCGCGACAAGACCCTGCCGGAAAGGAAGAGGTCGCTGAGGTATTCGTCGGCTTCGCGGATAAGCATCGCGCTCGATTCGTCGAACTGCGGCTTATTGCAGACGAAGGTGATTTCGGGGTCGAGGTAATCGAGGATCGAGTTCGCCTGCCCCAGCGCATATCCATAATATTTATAAAGCGACTGTTTGTAGTTTTTCGTGACGAAGTCTTCGAAATCGAGCTCGACGTTGGTCTCAAGGGTATCCGCAATCACCGGGGAGAGGAGTTTTTTATCATCCTCGAGCCTTTTCTTGGCGTTGTGCATGAACTCGCTTAGCTCTTCGTCGGACAGGAAGATATCGGTCGCGGGCAAAATCACGCACTCGGTCAATTGCTTTTTGGATGTCTGGGAACCGATATCGAATAGACGTATCGACTCAATTTCGTCGTCGAAGAACTCAATGCGCACCGGATTGAGGTAAGAAACGGAATAGATGTCGAGGATGTCGCCGCGGGAAGCGAACTGCAAAGAATGCTCTACCTTGTTCTGTCCGCCATAGCCCATATCCACCAAGTGGCTCTTGAGCTGCTTGAGGTCGAGGTGGTCCCCCACCTTGATCGTGAGGACCTCTTCCATAAACCTTTTCTTAGAGGGCAGATAACGGAGCAAAGCGCTTGGGTGGGTGATCAAAACCTTTGGCCCAGGACGGCACAGCTGACCCATCGCGTAAAGGCGCTGGGAAAGCAATTCGCGGGAGCTTGTAAGCTGCTCCGCCCGCAGCAATTCGTCGGACGGGAAGAAGACGATCTGCTCCTCGTCGAGGAAGTTCAGAAGGAACTCATAAAGCCTCTGCGCCGCGTACTGATTGCTGGCCGCCAAAGCGTAATTTGCAGGCTTTTTCTTGAAAATTGCAGCAAAAAGAAGGCCAACGCCCAACGTTTCCTCCACGACAAAACGCCCCTTTTTGCTCAAGAGGGGGGAGGTGACGTTCAGGTTTTGTAGCTCTTCGATTAGGTTGGTCAATCAGTTCTCCTTGCCGTTGTAGTGGTTCATCGCGAACGACCATCCTTTGAGCAGCGCGTCCCTGATGGCGCGCGCCGCGTTTGAGGTCGCCTCGTTAAGCTTCTCAAGGTCTTCGCCCGAGGGCTTGCCAAGCACCCAATCGACCCCGCCATGAGGCGGCTCGCCGATCCCGACCCTGATGCGTTTGATCTGGTCGGTGCCGACGTTGTCGATGATGTTCTGCATCCCCTTCTGCCCGCCGGAGCTTCCAAAAGGACGCAAGCGGATCTTGCCGGGCTCTAAGGCCATGTCGTCATACACGACGATCACGTCCTCGGTTTCGATTTTGAAGTAATGCATCATCTGCTGGACGCATTCCCCCGAGAGGTTCATGAGGGTTTCCGGCTTCAAAATGATGATCGTGTCATCGAACGCCGGGTTCTTGCAGATGGCATAAGTGCCCTTGAACATGTTGCGGTCGAAATCGGCCTTCGCCATCTCGGCGAATTTGTCGACCGCCATAAACCCCATGTTGTGGCGGGTGTTCTCATATTGCCGGCCGGGATTGCCTAGCCCCACGACTAACTTCATGCTTCCTTGGTCGCGGCGATCTTGTTCAATACGGTCGCGATCCTTTCGACGCCCTCGTGGTCATAGTATTCGATCGGGTGTTCGAGAAGCGCGGTCAAAGACCTCCTCTCCGCCGAGGCATCGGGATCGTTTTCGATGTACTGGAGGGATTTCTTCATGATGAATTTGTTCACGAAGTTCAGCTTGTTGATGTCAAAGCTCCCGCGCAGCTGGTAATAACGAACGTGGTAAAGGTCGAGGATGTTGCTCGAAATGAGCTCATCGCGCCCGGCTTTCGTCGGGATCGACATGCCGGAGGAGAAGACGATGATGTCCTTCTTGGCCTCATTCATGTCGTCGTAATGGACCATGAAGTCGTTCAAGCCCTGGATGACGCCGTTGCGCACCCAGCCGCCGAAGACGAACGCGTCATACATCGGCAAAGCCTTCTTCCAGTTCAGTTTGTTGAGGGGAAGCACGTCCCCTCCGACCATTTTCGCCAGGTCTTCCGCGTAGGCCTTGGTGGATCCTACGGACGATTTGTAAAGCACTAAGATTCGCATGGCTCAAATATTATCACATGATGCGCGATTCGCCATGCCATTTCGCGAGTATTGTATAGCGCGCGCGTTCCAAGACCGCTATACTTACCCATTATGACTGCAAAAGAATGGTTTACGGATTTCGCCAGGGGCACCGCCCTAGGCGTCGGTATGCTCCCGGGGGCTTCGGCGGGCACCATCGGCATCATCGTCAATGTTTACGATAAGCTCATCACGAACCTCGCCAACCTCAGGAAGCAATTCTGGAAGTCGGCGATGGCCCTCATCCCGATCTTCCTCGGCTGGATCATCGCGACGGTGATCCTGCTTTACGCCGAGAAAAAGCTATGGGACTACATCCCCTTCATCATCGTCTCCCTTTGCGCCGGCATCACCGTCGGCGGCCTCCCCGTCATCTTTGACGGCATGGGCGAAGGCAAGCCCCAAGCCAAGGAAATCTCCCTCATCGCGACCGGGTTCATCATCGGGACCGCAATCGGGGTCCTCTCGGTTTTGGCATACGTATTCCATTGGTTTTCCTTCGATGAGGCGTTCCTCAACCCCAACGCCAACTGGTACATCTACATCGTCGCCGTCATCGTGGGCGCCGTCGCCGCGGTCGCCTGCATCATCCCCGGCATCTCCGGGGCGATGATCCTCTTCATCTTCGGCCTCTACAACCCGGTCCTCGACATCTTTATCGGTGACAATTCCATCCTCCATAACCACGACCGCCTCGGGACCGGCTTGATCCTCATCGCCTGCCTCGTCGTCGGCGTCGTCGTCGGCATGCTCTCGGTGTCCGGCCTCCTCAAGAAAGCCCTGTCCGAGCACAAGAGGTCAACCTATTCGGTCGTCTTGGGCTTCGTCTTAGGCTCTTTGGTGTCAATGTTCGTCAACAATCAAATCTGGCCGACATACTCAAACCCCAACAACAACCAGCCATGGCAGTACATCGTGGGTGGTCTAGCCTTTTTAATCGCTGCCGCCGTAATGTTTTTGCTGGTAAAAAGGCGCAAAAACAAAAATTAAGCGGAATTGCAAATTAACTTTATGAAAATGTCAAATTAAAAATGATTGACTTAAAATTTACAGTTCGTATATTATCCAAGTCACCGGAGGAATCCCATGCCTAGAACACCCCAGCAAAATCAGGTAATCAAAGACAAGCGGAGAGGCAAGATCATCGCCGCGGCAGTCAGGGTCTTCGCCACGAAGGACTATGACTCGGTCGCTATCGATGACATCACCGCGGTCGTTGATTGCTCGCACGGCCTCTTCTACCACTACTTCCAGGCCAAAGAGGACGTCATCAGAGCCGTACTTCAGGAAGTCGTCATCCCCAATGGGGTCATCCCGCCCGTTGAGAAAGCGGCCGAGATCGGAGGCGCGAATGGCCTCAGGATCCTCTGCGACTATATGGCGGACACCCTTTCCGCCGGAACCAAGGTGTTCAACCTCGCCATGATCTGGCTGAGGCTCATCAAGGCAACCAAGCTCCCCAAGGACATCGAAGACGTCTCCAAGAGCCATCTGATCCTCCCGACCCTCGAAAAGCTCGTCCATGAAGGGCAAGTCGACGGTGACGTCATCAACGGAAGCGAGCAGGAAATCGCCGGAATCATCCATGACCTCTACTACGTCAAGATGATCGACCGCAAGGACAACGGAAAGAACAATAAGTACTTCACCTCCGACGTCCTCTACGGCATGCTCCTCAAGCATCCCATTCAATAATCAAATAACGGCATCTTCGGATGTCGTTTTTCTTTCCCCGGGCGGCGCCAGAGCTAAGTTCCCCTTTAGCTCTGGGTGCCCACCTCGGTCAAGACCCAAATCGCCGAAAACGAGGACTTCGCATGTCCTTAATGCAAGCAAATCCATGGGGGACGTGTATCGAAATTCGGCCAAAACCGGCCATAGTATGTCCTCTGGCTCGGGGCCTGCCCCGACAGCTTGAAAAACCAAGCTCGGGCAGGGGCCAGGGATATATCCTTATTATATTGATCAGTCGTTCTCGCCGGTTCTTAGGGAGAAGTCGTATAGGTATTTGTAGGTGTCCTTGAGTTTGGGGTAAAGCTTTTTGTAGACGTTCTCATAGAGCTCGTCGTAGACGGCTTGCTCCTTGGGGTCGGGTTCATAGGAATCGCCTTTCCTGACCATCGCCTTGACGGCTTCTTCGGGGGAGGCGTATTTCTTGATGGACAGGAAGCCCGACATCGCGGCTCCTAAGGAGGAGGTTTCGATGGTTTGGACCTTCTCGACCCTCGTTCCTAAGATATTGGCGATGATCTGACAGATTTCGGGGGAGCGGGCGCCGCCTCCGGCGATGCGGACGGCTTCGAATTTGTGGCCGATGCTCTTCTCGAAGCGTTCTTTGGCTTCCCGTAATTCATAGGTGATGCCTTCGATGATGGCGCGGTAGACGTGCTCCTTGGTAACGCTGTCGGAGAAGCCGATGATGAGGCCTTTGGTCTCGGGCTTATCGAGGTTGGAACCCCAGAAGGGCTGGACGATGAGGCCGCTTGATCCCGGCGGGACTTCGTGGAGCTTTTCGTTGTATTCCTGGGGGTTGATGTCGGCGAGGGCGACGTCTTCGATATCGACGCCGGCGAACTGGGACAAGAACCAGTTGATCATCCAGAATCCGCGGTAGATCTGGATATCGACGTTGTAGCGGTCGGGCAGAACGTTAGGGTATGCGGGGAGGAAGGGGGCTGGCGAGATGAATTTCTTGCTGGTGGTCTCGACGGTGCAGGCGGTGCCTAAGGAGATGGAGCAATAGGTCTCATCCGTAACGCCTGTGCCTAGGGTTTCGCAGGATTTGTCGCTTCCGGCGGCATACATCTTCATGCCTGCTTTGAGGCCCGTTAATTTAGCGGCCTCCTCGCTTATTTCGCCCAAAAGGGCTTCGCCGGGGACGAGTTTGCATAGCTGGTCTTTGCGGACACCGAAGACTTGGCCCTGGAGGTGCTTGGTGGGCTCTTTGTACCACTCCCTCTTCTTGTAATCGAGGGGATAATGTCCGGTGAAATCGCTCGGGCAGTCGACCAATTCTCCGGTAAGGCGATAGATGAAGTAGGTCGAGATGGCGACGTACTTGGCGCATTTGTCCCAGATCTCGGGCTCGTTTTCCCTGACCCAGTTGGCCATGGTGCGGCGCCTATTGATCTCGATGGTGCCGGTTTTGCCGACGAGGGCGAAGGCAAGGCGGGAAATGAAGGGGAGCTTCTCCTCGCATTTGGCCATCCTTTGGTCGAGCCAGAGGATCATCGGGCGGAGGACCTTGTTGTCTTTGTCGAGGAGGACGGCGGAATCGCGGAAGCAGGTCATGGTGATCGCTTCGACTTGGTCAATGAGTTCGGGCTTCTTTTCGGAGATCCTCTTGGTGCAGGAGCAGAGGCACTGGAAATAGTATTCGGGGTCCTGCTCGGCGTACCAGGGCTTGGTGGCGAAATAGGCGGGGCGATAGGGCTCCTTCTCAGCGATCAGGCAATTGCCCTGGGCATCGTAAATCGAGGCGCGCACCGACTGCGTGCCGAAATCGAACGTCATTACAAGTGGTTCCATATTCTTTTCCTCGTAAAAAATCATACATCATTGCGCGCGGGGAATTCTACAGTTGAAACCAGTCGCGGGGCACGCCCGCGAGAGAGTACAATTACCTCATGAACGCGTTTATCTATTATCGGAACCCTAAGGCCGCCTTAGAGGTTATCCACGGCGAGAAACTGGTCCGCCACCAGGTGAGGAACCTGCTCGAAACCGGAGCGGACAAAATCGGGATCTGCTGCGAAAAAGGAAGCGAATTCGATGCGATTTGCGCGGAATTTGCGGGAAATGCGCAGATAATTGCCGTTTCTTCTGAGTGCGATTTAGGCACCGGCGGATACCTCTATATCGCAAGCCAGTTGTTCGATTCGGGATACATCTATATCGATGGGTCCTCCTATTTTGAGATCGCGTTTTCCCGCTTCGAGAAGTTCCATGAAGAGCATGAAGGCGCCTTGACCGTTTTCCTGCAAAACGCGATCGACGAGACGGCGCCGGCGTTCGGGATCAGCGAATCCGGCAAGGTCACGCGCATCGATTTCGGCGGCGGGGAAGGCTACTTCCGTTCTCCGACCCGCTTCAAGGGAATCGCTTACGTCGGCGAGACGCTCGCCTCAACTTTCGTTGGCGACCCCGAGCCGCTCGACCTCATGACCGAAATCATCCATCCGACATTCGCCACGGGGAATTGCTATGGATACCGTTCCACCGAATTCGTTGAAGATGTTTATGCGAATCCGCGCCTTGAGGAACTCGTCGAGAAAGGGCTGCCTGCCCAAAGGCGTTTGGACCGAAAGCAGAAATGCATCTTCTTGGACCGCGATGGCGTGCTGAACGTCTTCGGCCCGTTCGTCGTTGAGCCAAGCATCCTCAAGCTGAAGGACGATGTCGTTGAGGCGGTCAAGCTCATCAACGAATCGGGGTACCTCGCGGTCGTGACCACGAACCAGCCGGTCATCGCTTTCGGCGAGACCGACCTCTTGACCTTGGAACAGGTCCACTTCAAACTCCATTCCCTATTAAATAAGGAAGGGGCGATCCTCGACGACCTTTACTTCTGCCCCCACTTCCCCTATGCGCGCGGCGAACACTCGAACATGGATTTCGTGAAGGTCTGCGATTGCAGAAAGCCAGGCACCGGGATGCTTAAGAAAGCCGCGGAGAGATACAACATCGATTTCGGTTCCTCCTGGATGGTTGGCGACACGACCCAAGACGTCCAGACGGGCATCAACGCCGGGGTCAAAACCGTGCTGGTCACCACCGGCGATCCAAACCCCAGAAAGAAGTTCGGAGACGCTAAGCCGGACTATATTTGCGAGAACCTTTTGGACGCCGTCAAAAACGTCATCCTGAAATAAAGATCTCGCAACAAAGCCCCTCCAAAATCGAAAATCCGACCCCATAGCCAATCAAGCGATGTGTCAAACCATGATGCATCGTTTTTTCGTTGTTTCAGCACCACCAAGACCAATTCAAAAATTTATAGTAATAATTACGCTTTATAACGGATTATTATTTCAACCATAATTTTTGGCAAAACATTACGCTCTGTGTGGTTATTTTGCTCATTAATACCGAAAAATCACGTTGTTTTTCGCAGCGCGAGTGCGCCGCCGGTCTGCTTCCTGGGCAAGGCGCCAAGATCTCCGTTCTCGCTCACCTCTCCTTTTCCTTTATATATGTACGTATCCCAATGACGCTTCCATCGCCTCCGCTCCCGACCGCCAAGAATTCTTTGCCTTCGTCAACGCAAAAAGGCGGAAACAGTTAAATACCATGGCCCAGCCAGCCGAATATAGCGATGCGCCCATTCTTTTATTTCGTCCTCGATTCATGAACGAAAGCGCATTCTTTTCCCAAAGTGTCAAATCCTGTTTTTTCTTGTTCAAGGAACAAGGGGCGGTGTGTTAAAATTTCATTGTTGGGCGAAAAGCCCCTAAATGTCATTAGGAGGAAACAATGGCAGAAAAGAAGTACGTTTATTCCTTCAAGGAAGGTCATGAAGCCAAACTTGGCAAAGACATCCTTGGCGGAAAAGGCTTCGGCCTTAACGAGATGACCGCCGCCGGAATCAACATTCCGCCCGGATTCACCGTCTCAACCGAAGCTTGCACCCTGTATTACGAATCCGGGAAGAAGATCCCTGACTTCGTCTGGGATGACATCGTCGCTCATATCCACGATGTCGAGAAAACCGTCGGAAAGTCCTTCGGCGGAGGAAAGGGCATGCCCCTTCTCGTCTCCGTCCGCTCTGGCGCCAGGCAGTCCATGCCGGGCATGATGGACACCATCCTTAACCTTGGTCTCAACGACACCACCGTCAAGGAACTCGCGGAAGCCGCTGGCAACGAAAGGTTCGCCTGGGACTCCTTCCGCCGCTTCATCCTGATGTTCACCAACATCGCCAAAGGCCACCCCAGGACCGAGATGGACGCCATGCTCGACAAGCTCAAAGAAGAGAATGGCTACAAGCTCGACACCGAAGTCACCACCGAGCAGCTCAAGGGCCTCGTCGCCAACTACAAGGCCTACTACAAGAAGGTCTTCGGCGAAGACTTCCCGACCGATCCCTATGAACAGCTCCGCGAAGCGATCGCGGCTGTCTTCCGCAGCTGGGACAACCCCCGCGCCAACGTCTACCGCGCCATGAATGGCATCCCCTACGAATGGGGCACCGCCGTCAACGTCCAGACCATGGTCTTCGGCAACATGGGCGAAGATTCCGGCACTGGCGTTGCCTTCTCCCGCAACCCCTCCACCGGCGAAAAGAAGATCTACGCCGAATTCCTTCCTAACGCTCAGGGCGAAGACGTCGTCGCCGGCGTCCGCACCCCGCTTCACATCGACGAACTCCAGAAGAGGATGCCCGATGTCTACAAGCAGTTCATGGAAACCATCGCCAGGATGGAACACTACTTCCGTGATATGCAGGATATGGAGTACACCATCGAAAAAGGTAAGCTCTTCTTCCTCCAGACCCGCAATGGCAAGCGTACTGCCCGCGCCGCGCTAAAGGTCGCCTGCGACCTAGTCGACGAAGGACTCATCACCGAACAGGAAGCCGTCCTCCGCGTCGAGCCAAAGCAATTGAACGACTTGCTCCACCCGACCTTCGACCCCAAAGCCGAAGCCAAGGCCACGCCCTTCCTTAAGGGTCTACCCGCCTCTCCTGGCGCCGGCACCGGTAAGATCGTCTTCTCCGCCGAAGAGTGCAAAGAGCTCCACGACAAGGGCGTCAAAGTCGTCCTCTGCCGTGCCGAGACCTCTCCCGAAGACATCATCGGTATGGTCAACTCCGAAGCCATCGTCACCGCCCGTGGTGGCATGACCTCCCACGCCGCCGTCGTCGCCCGCTCCATGGGTAAGTGCTGCGTCGCCGGTTGCACCACCGCCATCATCAACGAAGAAGCCAAGACCATGACCGTCGGTGACAAAGTCTTCCGCGAAGGCGACATCATCTCCGTCAACGGTTCCACCGGCAACGTCTACGAAGGCTCCATCGACATGATTCCCGCCGACCTCGGCGGTGACTTCGGTCGCATGATGGAATGGGCTGATAAGTACCGTCGCCTAAAGGTCCGCGCCAACTGCAACACCCCGCTTGATGCCGAAAACGCCAAGAACTTCGGCGCCGAAGGTATCGGTCTATGCCGTACCGAGCGTATGTTCTTCGCGGATGACCGCATCCTCAATATGCGTTCCATGATCCTCAGCGACACCCCCGAACAGAGGGAAGCCGCCCTTGAAAGGATCCGTCCGTTCCTAATGGATGACTTCTACAAGATGTATCTCGCCAATCCCGATTCTCTTGTCAACATCCGTCTACTCGACCCACCCCTACACGAATTCCTCCCCGAGATCCACGACACCAAGAACATCGCCGAACTCGCCGAGAAACTAGGCGTTCCCGAGCAGAAGGTCATCGATAGGATCAACCAGCTCCAGCAAGCCAACCCGATGATGGGCTTCCGCGGCGTCCGCCTATGCGTCGCCTATCCCGAAATCTACGCCGTCTTGGCCAAGGCCATTGTCCAGGCCGCCTATAAGGCCGAGAAGGAACTTGGCAAGACCGTCGAACCCGAGATCATGATCCCGCTCGCCGGTGAGCTCAAGGAACTCAAGTTCGCCAAGAACGTCGTCGTCAAAGCCGTCGAAGACGAAATGGCCAAGCATGACCACAAGCTCGTCTACCACGTCGGTACGATGATCGAGATCCCAAGAGGCGCCTTACAGGCTGGCAACCTCGCCAAAGAAGCCGAATTCTTCTCCTTCGGCACCAACGACCTCACCCAGCTCACCATGGGCTTCTCCCGTGATGACTCCGGCCAGTTCTTGCCCACCTACCAGGAAAAGAAGATCTACGAATTCGATCCGTTCCAGACCATCGATATCGAAGGCGTCGGCGAACTCGTCAAGATCGCGGTCGAGCGTGGCCGCGCCACCAACCCCAAGCTCCTAATCGGCGTTTGCGGCGAAACCGGCGGCGATCCCACCTCCATCATCTTCTATGACAAAGTCGGCCTCGACTATGTCTCTTGCTCTCCCTTCCGTGTACCTCTTGCCCGCCTCGCTGCGGCTCAAGCGGCCATCTTGAACAAGACCAAGTAATCCCTTCCGATTACAAAAATAGGCCATCGCTTCCAAAAGGGCGGTGGCCTTTTTCTTGTTTGTTTGGCTCTAACTCAAAATCCCAGATAATGCTCTAAGACGATAAATACCGCCAAAGCGATCAATATCGCGCCGCCGATGATCTCGGTGATTTCGTATTTGCCCTTTAATAACGCCCCGATCTTATCGCCAAGCAATACGCCGACTAAAGATAAGGAAAAGGTAATGGCGGCAATGATAAGGACATGTAGGAAGATAGTGACGTTATCCGACAATGTGCCCGAATGGAGGGCAACGCCAGTGCCTAGGGCATCGATAGAGGTCGCAATCCCAAAAAGGAGGACCTCCTTAATGGAAAAGAATTTCACTTCCTTATCTTCGCTAGGCTTCCTAACGTCCATTACGCCATCTATTAGCATCTTGCCTCCGATTAGGATAAGGAGGGCGAAAGCAACCCAGGTAACGGCCAGGGCCATTATTTTGCCAGCACTTGCCCCTTGCGACTCGTTGACGATGATGGCGACCGCTTCGACAAGCCAATACCCGATTAGGGGCATAAGGCCTTGCATGATGCCGAAAGTCGCGGCGATGAAAACGGACCTTCTTCCGTTTAAATCCCTATATGTCAAACCATCGGTGACGCTGACTGCGAAAGCGTCCGCGGATAGCCCAACGCCAAGGAGGATGATTTGAATGATGATCGCAGCAGTCATAGCAAGGGATATCTTAGAAGAAGATAGGTGAAATGAACAAGGACAAAGGTTAGTTAACAAAAAATGTATAGCAAGGAAAATTGCCGTCTATATAACGGCAATTCTCATAAAAATATAGGGGTTTTGCCGCTATTTTAACGGCGATTGGTATCCATTGTGAGCATTAGGATGTTCCTGTTGTTCACTCTGTTATAGGTAATCGAGTCGACTAGGTTTTTGACGATGTGGATGCCTAAGCCGCCTTCTGGTCCATCGATATCGACCGTCTCTTTCCCCTTATCGGTTTTGATGGGATCGAAGGGGATGCCCCTATCGATGAAGGTAAGGATGATCTGGTGTTGGGTCTTGTTATAGAGGAAGCGGAAATAGAGACCTAGGGGTTCGTTTGGATAGGCGTATTTGACGATGTTGGAGGCTAGCTCATCCACGACGACATAGAACTTCTGGGTGTATTTCTCGTTGTTGGTCTCCTTTAGGCATTGCTCGGAGAACTGCAAGACCTCCCTGACGTTTTCGATTGTTGCGTCGACATTTAGTTCGCGGGCATATATCTCATCGCCCTGATAGGCAAGATAGAGATAGGTCATGTCGTCGGCTTGGTCTGCGCCATTAACGAAGGAAGCGATATCTTCCTTTAGTTCATAATGGGTCTCAAGGATCGAGGAATACTTCTTGGAGTTGAGTAGCCTTAGTAGCCTTAGTTCGCCATAAAGCTCATTCTCGTTGTTCTTGGCCTCGGTGATGCCGTCGGTATATAGGAAGATGTGGTCGCCTTTGTGAAGTTTCGTCTTCTCGTCCTTTAACGGGGTGAATTCCAAGGCGCCGAGGATGAAGCCGGCGCTGCATTCGAGGAACTGGTATTTGTCATTATGGCCGATGACAGGTTTATTGTGACCGGCGTTGCAATATTCCAATACGCCCGTTTCGGTATCGAGGATGCCGAAGAAGCAGGTGACGAACATCTGAAGTTCATCATTGCCTTCGATTAGGGCGAGGTTGGTTTCCTTAAGGATTTCGCTAGGATGCTTGTCGATGCTCGAATAGGCCTTTAAGCAAGTGATCGTCTTCATCATGAACATGGCCGCGGGAACCCCTTTTCCCGAGACGTCGCCGATGCAGAAGGCGATGTGGGTGTCGTCTAAGGGGAAATAATAATAGAGGTCTCCGCCGACTTCCTTCGTGGCCTTTAATTCGGCAAACAAAGTCAGATCCTTAAACGAGCTATAGGCAGGGGGAAGGACGCCTTGCTGGATGCCCTGGGCAATTTCAAGCTCCGTTTCGATCGTTCTCTTCTCTTGCCTACTCGCGACTTCGTTAGTAAGAAGCTCGGAAGTACGTAAGGTCAAGGAATAGGAGGCATAGTAGATGATGAATAGCGCTAGGCCACGCCCGAAGAAATAGAAGAGGAAGATCTTGAGGTAACGGTTATCGCCATTGGCCGCGAGGGTGTTGACCATCTGGATTCTCTTCATGACGTCATCGGGTTGGTAGATGTAGTATTCGGTGGAACCATCCACCGCCAAAACGGGTATGTACTCACTGTTCAATTGGTCCGCGGGGACGTTATAAACGACCATGCCGGGGCCTAGTAGGTTATTGTCATATTCGCCGATGAATGCGCCGATATAAAGGGAAAGAAGCATCCCAATCAGGCAGTTTATGAAAATGATCCTACCGACTTTGGGGGTATAGTAGTGGTTGGCCAAGACGATGGGGATGGCCCAGGTGAGGACGCCGTGTTTTGGGGCGATGCAGCCCAAGACGAAGAAAGCGAATACGAATGTGCCCAGAATATAGAGCTTGAACGTGGGCTTATAGAATAATCTCGTCTTCTTAACGACCCAGGTCGATGCGAGCAAGACGATGTTGGCGGGCATGAAGATATGGACCAACACCTTGCTGCCGATAGGGAGGACGCCAACATGGAAAAGGGTATAGACGATGATAAAGAGGACGGCGGTGACGAGGGCGGCCGAAACCATCGAGTTATTGGCGTCTATCTCGTTCTTCCTATTGACCTCGATATCAAGGTCGTAGTCATAGGGGCTTTTCTTCTTCAGCTTTTCTTTCTTTTTGAGCCTTTGTTCTTTCATTTCTTTTACTTTTGTCACTAAGGTCGTAAGAGGCATATCGGTCGTCCAGTCGTATCTTCGTATAGAAGATTGTAACATTTACTCTAGCCCATGAAAAAGCACACTTATTCGTGTTTTATTATATAAAAAACCGCCGCAATTTCAGGAATTTAACCCGGTTTTTGCGGCGATTTTAGTTAAGATAGCGTTCAACTAAGCCTATAGGCTTTCGTTAAGGTCGAGGATAACGGTGACGATGGAACGGCCCTTTTTATAGCCATAGGTCACTTCCTTGGCGAGGTCTTTGACGATCGTTATCCCAAAGCCGCCTTCCTCGATCTCTTCGCTTCCCGTAGCATATTTTTCCTTATGTTCCTTCAATATGTCGTAGTCTGCGCCGTTACTGGAAATCACTAGGGTGAGCTCGCTTCCGCTAGTTTTGGCGCTGACTTCGATTTCAAGGTCTTCCCTCTGCTCGTAGCTTACGAGGTTATTGAGCAGTTCGTCGAGGATGATCCCAACCTTTCCCTTGACTCCATCTGAGAGGTCTTTGAAATGGCTTTGGAAGGCATCGACGGCCTCTTCGATGATGGAATAGTCCTTCTTTTTGAAGAAGAGATGGAAGTCCTCGCTTAAATTTTCGACGATCATCATGGTCGTATCGTCGAAGGCTTCCATTTTGCCGACGAATTTCTTTTGATTTTCCTCGATATGGTCAAGGATTTCCCTTAGGCCGAGGTCTTTGGACTCATTAAGCGCGGAGACGATTCTGTCGTAACCGAATTCTTCCCTTCCCTTATTGATGGCTTCGTTTAGTCCATCGGTGAAAAGGAAGATCCTATCGCCTTTTTCAAACGATACGGTGTCGGAGACGTATTCCATCTCCTCCATGCCGCCTAAAACGAAGTTGGAGATTCCGCTATCGAGCTTTATTACCTCGCCCTTAGAGAGGATATAGGGTTTTTCATGTCCCGCGCTTACATAGGAGATCTCGCCTTTTTCGAAGTCGATAACCCCGATGAAGGAAGTGATGAACAAATTCTCCTCGTTATTGCTGCATAGCGAGTCGTTGACTTCCTTGATGGCGTCGGTTAAGGAAAGTCCGCTATTGAGTTTGGACTTGATGAGTTCTTTGCCCCTCATCATGAATAGCGCGGCGGGCACGCCTTTGCCGGAGACGTCGCTGATGACGATGACTAGGTTGTCGCCGACATAGAAGTAATCATAGAAGTCGCCTCCGACTTCCTTGGCGGGAACGATATAGGCCTCAACGGCAACTTTGGAATCGATGAAGGAAGTAGCGGGCAATGCTTCCTTTTGGATTTTGGAGGCAACGCTTAATTCGGCCGCGACCTTTTCCCTTTCGCTGGCCTCGTTTTTGATGATGTCGACGTAGTTCACGATGTGGTCTTCCATATCGACTATGGCGTTGCCTAAGGTCTTTAGTTCGTCGTTGCTCTTGATGTTGACTTCGACGGCCTCGAAGGTCTCGGTAGAGCTAAGTTTGGCCGAGATGGCCTCGGCGGACTTGGTCAATTTCCTTATGTTCCTTGTGAACATCAAATAGGAGGCCAAGACGATGATGGCGATGATGGCGACGCTAGTGCTAGACAGAATCGCGATGTCGGTGGCAAGGATCCTTTTGTTCTCCCTTTCGATGGCGAGGGTGTTGTATTGGATGAAGAAAGTCCCGATTTCCTTCCCATCGTCATCGTTGACCGTGAGGAATTTCGTGCGAAGTTTATTGATCAAATAGGTATCGTAACGAGACGTTTTCTCAGAATCGATGAGGATATCGGAATCCTTTAATTTATAATGGCTCGCCGTTAGGTAATAGAACACGCCTTTCATTACCCTGTCCGTGCGAGAATCCGCCACGAAGACATAACTGGAGGTATCTTCGTCATAATAGGCCAAGAAACAAGACATGGCGCCGCAGCTATATTCGCTAATGACAAGCGAAGATTGCAAAACGGCAAGGCTATTCCTAAATTCGATAAAATCCATCGAGCCTATCATGGCGTCGGCAGGCGGATAAAACCATATGGCCTTCTTCCTCATGAAGGCCTCATATTCAAAGAAGGTGGGGAAGTCCGACAATTCGGCGTTCCTAACTTCCGGGTCCGCATAGTAGTCGGCGGCCACCTGCACGACACTCGCAAGGGCCGACCGATTGCCATCCGACTCCGAGCTCACCTCATAGGAATAGCGGATGCTTTCGAGCGTACTATCGATTGAGTCTATCTGATTCTTTTCGCTACGGCTTACCTGGTTGAAATAGGAAACCGTAACCGAAATACCTGCCGCGATAACGGAAGTCAACGTACCCAAGATGGCTATTTTGGCAAGTATTGGGAACCTGAATTTCATGGTATGGGTGGCTTATTTTACGGTTAGGATGTTCTTAAACCCAGTGACGCGGAAAACCTCTTTGCAAACATCGTTTAGGTTATGGATCTCAAGGCTTTTCCCATCGCTAGAAAGCTTTTTCTTAAAGGAAAGGAGTAAGCGCAATCCAGCGGAGGAGATATACTCAAGGTCCTTCATATCCATGATGACTAGGCCTTCCTTGATTTCCTCTTTTTCTAATTCCTTGGAAAGCTCGGCAGAGGTGACGGTGTCGAGCCTGCCGGTAAGGGAGATGGTCATTACATCTCCGTGATTGATTTTCGTTTCCATTTCTATCGCTCCTTAGATATTGATATCGAACCGTATTATTCGTATGGGACAATCGCCTATATGCCATCTTATCAGCGCGCTATTTAATGGGCAATATGGCGCTTTGCGGTTAGGCTCCCCCAAAAAACTAGTTCCCATTAACGAATTATGGGTATCGGCGTTCTTCGTCTTTATGTTTCTTGTTGTCTTTAACTCTTAACGATCTCCTTTATCATCTCTATCTCAAAGGGCTTTTCGCCCATGACGGTAACGGTGATGACATAGTCTTCATAATGGAATGTTTTGCTTAGGAACCTTTCCCCATCTAGTTCCCTCATCCCGTTTAGCGGAAGCCCTGGGACGGAAGGAAGGCGGCGGTCGATCCCGTTTCCCATAGCCTTTAGCAAAGCCTCTTTGCTGGTCCAGATCTCAAAGAAAGTCGAATCGTCTTTAGCCAAGGCGAATTCCTCTTCGCTAGAAACGAATTTCTTTAAGTCCTCCTTTATGGGCCTAATCTTCTCTATATCGATCCCTATATGGGAATCCTCGCCTATGGCCAGGGCCACGAAGCCATGGCTATGGCTAACGTTGAAATACATTTTGTCCGATAGGGGCTTGCCCCTTTCGCCGACACGATATTCGCCGATATATTTGTTCTTTAGGTAAGTAGAGGCGAGTTTTTCCTCACGCGCTTCCTTAGCCTTATATTTGGATAGTTCGGATAATTCTATATCAGAAATATATTTCGAGGACGCCAAAACATCGGTATCAAGGGTCGAGACGTTGAGGAAATATATTTTTACCATGTTAAAAATATCTTAGACTCGAAGCAAAACTCTATCAATAAACAATCAAAGCCGCCTTCTTCTTGTTTCTAGCGGCCTAAAGATAATTTAAAATGCCCTATTTTTGAAAATCAGGGCACCCATACATCGTTTATTTATGTTTTTTAGCAGTGATTTCCCTGCTTTTGTCGATCAAGGCGAATATCCTTTGGATTGGGGCGCTTCCATCCAGGAAGGCGCTGAACCAGCTTTTCTTGCTCATGTGATAGGTTGGGAAAAAGGTTTTGTTGTCCACAATGTTTGGGATATCTTCAATGGCCGCGGTTAGATTCATGACCTCGACGACCTCGTCCGAATCGATGCCGAACTTCCTTTTGCTAACGGGCATGATTAGGCCATACCACTTGGAATTGCTTTTGACTCTCCATATGCCAAAGTCGGGGTATTTCTCCCAAAGGAACTCCGGATCGTCTCCATATGTCCTTTTGATATACTCGACTATCATATGGGCCTGCTCGCCTTTGAAGGCTTCCACGATGAAGCAATTGGCCGCGATGTCCTTCAAAACGGCTTCCGAGGCTTCCCTAACTTCGCCAACAAAATTCCCGGAGGCATTTTCCACTTTGTATAAAACATATTCCTCGTCGAGTTCCCTTTCCCACATTTTGGTGGAAAGAGTGCCCTTTTCATCGAAACAAACCATGAAATCGAAGGCGCCATCCATAATGGTTGTCTTATAGACATAACGCCCGTCTATCATCTTAAAGCCATAGGATAAAAGCCTATCGGCCTTCATCGTCTTTCCCTTGAAGCAATTCTCTCCGAACATAATCACGCCCTATAACTCAATGACCTCTCCCTCGCTTAGATAATGTAGCTTATCCATATGCTTAAAGAGGTATTCGTATTGTTCTACGCCAGTGCAGTGGCAGGTGTAATAAACCGTATCGTATTCGTTAAGCATCTTCCCGAAGGCCACAAGTCCTTCGTTTAGTTCATGATGCCTAATATGGAAGCCGCCGATTAGGACATCCGGCTTATACCAGGAGGCAATATTGATTACCCCTTGATGGGAACAACCGCTTATTAAGACTCTTTTGCCTCCTTCTTTGATAAGAAGATAGTGCTCATGCCTAAAATCGTCTGGGACAAAGGCGTTATTTTCTTTTACCAAAAGGTTATCGTCATCAACCTCTACCCGCTTTTCTCCTTTAGGAGGAAGGATCTCAAGCTCGTCATCGATTGCCAAGGACCCATCGACATAGACCAAACGGCTTCTAAAGGAAGGGTCTTCAAGGAAATCCTGGTTAAGCCCAATATAACGATCGCTACCATGGTAATGGGGCTCAAAGGCATGGGAAGAAAGATAAATGGGGGCGTTAGGGTTGATCTTATGGAACAAATATAGTCCGCCACCATGGTCATAATGGCCGTGGGAAAGGATACAAAGATCAACCAATGAAAGGTCGACCCCAAATCTTTTCGCGTTTTCTTCGAATAGCCTTCCTTGCCCCGTATCGAAAAGGATGCGGTGTCTTTTCGTTTCGATATATAGGCTAAGGCCGTGTTCGACGGGACAATCCAGCTTGGTGGTATTTTCGACTAGGGCAACGACTTTCATTTTCAAAACCATTATACCTTCGCTTAGGAGTGGGTAGGGCAATAAGGTAACCTATGGGCAATAAATATTAGGAAAGAAAATAGGTTATTGAACGTCTTTAATTCGAAAAACAAAGAAAAATATGGGGTTTTGCCGTGGTTTTTGTTAGAAAAATAGGCATAAAGCCTATACTAGAAAATATGGATAACGGCGAGAACTCGCCTAAATTAATTGCCCAAATATTCTTTTGTATTCGCAACCGAAGCGGCGAATAGCGAATCGATTTCGTTAGCTAAGTCTTCGCTAGTAAGGCAGGCCTTCATAAGTTTGCCGACATTGCTTCTAGCGTTGCTAGAGCCACGGAAAACGGCGGTATTGTAGGTAAGGTCTTTGACGTCGGCGATCTTTTTGAGGTTATCCGCGGCGCCGCGGGTATAGATGTCGCTATCTTTGCCAACCGTGATGGCGGATTTGTATTCGCTGCTTGAATAGACGCTATCCCTAACGCCGATATAGCCGGTGGCTAGCGCCCAAGAGGTGGCGTTGGTCTCGTTGGTGAGGAATTTCCAAAGTAGATACGATGCCAGGGAACGGTTTTCGTCATGGTGGTCCAAAACGCAGACGGAAGGTCCTTGGTTGATGGAGGAATAGGCCCTTCCCTCGGAATGGGGGATTTTGGCAACCCCGATGGAGAAGGGGGTAAGGCCTTTGCTCTTTTGGTCGTGTTCGCTAACAAAGTTATAACTTAAGCCCGCGGTTGAGGAGACCGTAAATAAGGCCTTCCTAGACTGGAACAGATAGGAAACATAATCGTTATAGGTGTTTCTGGTTTGCAAGTAGCCGTTATTCTTTGCCTCATATAGGGTCGAAACCAACGACTTCATGCCGGAATTGTCATAATCGATGCTGCCTTTGCCATTGCTATCGAAGCTTGTATAGCCATAGCCATATTGGTTTGCGAGCGTGATGAAGAAGTTCTCGTCGGAATCATAGGTGAAGATGCCGGAGTCTTCGCTATCTTGATAGATCTTATTCTCGTCGCTTAAGGCGCTATTATGGGTTTTGATGGCGGGGCAAAGCTTCCCAAACAATTCTTCCCAGGTCAGATTATCGAGATAATTGGCGTCAAGGGGTTTGCCTCCGTTGATTGAACTATCGGTTGCGCTTAGATCTAGGCCAAGTAAGACGTCGGCGTTGTAATAAAGAAGTTCTGTGGATTTGCAAAACGGCAGGGAATAGGTTCCCTTAGCGCTATAGGAAGAGCCTTCGTCAAGGAAGGAGGAGATGTAATTGTCCCCCTCGATTCCGTATTTATCGTTATTCATGTAGGTGGAAACGTCGACGACATAGCCCCTATCGAGGTATTTGACGACGTTGTCGGGATAACATTGGACGATATCGGGGTAATCCTCTTTGAAGAATCCGGCGACGATCGTTTTTTCTAGGGTGTTGTAGTTGCCTGAGCCCAAAGGGTTGGAAAGCCTGACGTCTACGTTGGGCTCTTCTTCCATGAACTTCTGCACCATCTCCTCTAACAAAGAGTAATAACCGCCGTCGACCATACATAAAAAGTCAATGGACACTTTCTCTTTTATGATGGAATTAGGATTCGGGTCCTCAGAGGAAGGAACGGAGATGCTGACCTTAAAACTGCCGGAACAACCGGACAAAAGGAAGGCGGAGAGGACTATTAGTTTCGCTTCGAGGTATCGCACGAGAGTATATTATCATTTTTACGCGATTTGATAGAATATCAATGCATGGCAAGCAAGTTCAGGTTCTCCATTCGCGTCAAACTCGCCATCATGTCGACGGCGACAATCGCCTTAGCGGTATCGGCTTTGGGCGTTACTTTGACCGTTTCCAGTGCCTCTAGCGCCCATGAAACGGCGGCAAATAACCTCTCAAGCGTTTCCGTCAACGCCACTCTTGCCTTAGAAAACACCGTCAATTCGCTAGATACCTCGATGAAGCTTCTTGCCAACCAAATCGGCTACAACAGCGTTTTCGCCAATTCCATCACGACCGCCTCAACCGATTCCACATCCGCGAAAAACCTCAAGGCGGCGATGTCTGGATCCGGACTAACGGGGGATGGTTCCACCATCATCGGCGCCATGGACTATTTGATCATCACCGACGACATCATCTCCTCGGCGACGATGTATTCACCCTATATCGATGCAAAAAGCCCCATCGCGAACCGTTTATTCCATACTTCCGCCAGCGTAATCGAATGCACAACCGAACGCTATAACGAATTAACGAAACATCCGGGCAATTCCTATTGGTTCTTCGTAGACAATTCCCTCTATGTTTGGAAGGCGTTAATCAACTATGGCGTCGATGACGTCTATGACATGGGCGTTGTCGGCTATATCGAATATGGTTTCAACCGCAACTATTTCCTAGACTGCGTCGTCTCCACCGCCTATCAAGACGAAGGCATGCTCCTATTCGACGAAAACAACCAAACCGTTTTATCCATAAGCTCTGGGTTGGACTCGGTGGACGAGAGGGTCGCCAACGATGCCCCTAGCCTAAAATCGGGCCTGAACCTGGAAACCAACTATACCGCCTATTCTTCTAGCGTCTCCTCCAGGGGTTGGAAGTATGTTGCCTTCATTAATCACACTTCCTTAGACAAATCGATAAACGCCAACGTGATCTTCTCGGTCCTAATCATCGCGATATCCATTATCTTCTCGGCTTTGGTCGCCTTCCTTCTTTCCGCAAGGGAAGTCAACCGCATCAAAAGGCTATCCGCGGCTGCCAAGGAAGTCGCAGAGGGCAACTACGACATGAAGGTGCCCAACATGGCCAACGACGAAATCACGGAAGTGACCGATTCCTTCAACACGATGGCCTCGAAGGTTCAGGAGACCTTGCAACAGCTGATCCTTCAGCAAGATAGCATCTCCGAGAACTTCGCCACGATCCTTTCCAATAAATCGGGCGAATCCGGCAACCACGTCAAGAGGGTTGGCGAATATAGCGCCATCCTCGCCGAGGAACTCGGGTTTGAGGAAAATCATATCCACGACATCAGGATTGCGTCCATGCTTCATGACGTCGGTAAGATCATGGTGGACGAAAGCATCCTCCATAAGCCGGGGAGATTCACCGACGAGGAATATAAGATCATGCAGGAACACGTCGATTATGGCGGAAAGCTGTTAAAAGGGGTTCCTGGCAACATCATGCAGCTTGGCGCCTTAATCGCCCAATACCATCACGAAAGATGGGATGGCAAAGGCTATACCCACCACCTGAAGGAAAACGAGATCCCAGTCGAGGCCCAAATCACCTCGGTCGCGGACGTCTTCGACGCACTCGTAAGCAAAAGGTGTTATAAAAACGCTTGGACGATTGAACAGGCGTATGAGGAAATCGTCAGGTGCTCGGGCACCCAATTCTCGCCTAGGATCGTCGAGGCCTTCCAAAAGCGATTCGAGGATTTTAAGAAAATCGCCTCGGTCTACAAAGACGAGGAATAAGCTTTCCTTTTTGAACGCAACCGCAACCAAAAACGGCGCAAAACCCGTATATTAATATAGAATATTAGGCTTTTTAGGCTTTGGCCGCTTTGTTTTAAAAGCGTAGACAATCAAATTTTGCGGATTTGGATCTTGGCGCTATTTGCGTCGCAAGAAAGGACAGAGAAAACATAGGAGAAGGAATCCCCGTTGTTGAATTGATCGCCTTCCCCAGAAAAGAAGCGGATGTAATTGG
>JAILKX010000060.1 GCA_024693415.1 Bacilli bacterium | reverse complement strand
GGATGTCTTCGTCGACGAATCCGCCGCAGGCGTCGAGAAGATAGGTGAGCGGGGTGCCAAGGCGCACCTTGAAGTTCGAAGGGAAGGCGATGCCGTCGCCGGTGACCGAGACGAGACGCTCATAGACCGGGCGGTTGTATTTTGCCGCCTCATAGATGGCGGAGACGGTCGAGACGTTGAAGTTCGCGATCCCGTATTCGCCGGGGAGGTGTCCGGATTCCACTTGGATCCCGGTCGCGGATTTGATCATCGCGATCTCCCAGCCCTGCGGATAGAAATTCCCGACCGGGCAAAGGGTGATGCCTTTATATTCCGGACGTTTCAGGATCGCGCCGAAGACCTGGCGGAGGTCGCTGTATTTGGATTTCACGCAGATGCGGGCGTCGTTGCAGTTATAGACCTGCATGAGGAGCAATATGCCCTTGAGGATGGTCTCGGGCTGCTCGAGCATGATGCGGTGGTCGGCGGAGATATAGGGCTCGCACTCGATGCCGTTGACGAGGATCGTCTTGATCGGGTTCTTGCCCTGCAGCTTGATGTAGGTCGGGAAGCTCGATCCGCCGAGGCCGACGAGCGCGGTCTCTTTGAGAATCTCGGCCAATTCGTCTTTGGTGAGCTTCGCCACTTCCTCATCGGTCCTCGCGACGAGGGAGGGATCCCATTCGTCGAGGTGGTCGTTCTGGATCTTGAGATAATTCACAAGCTTTCCGGAGCGGTGATAGTGCTTCTCGTACCCGATGAAGGTGCCGGAGCAGGTCGAATGGATCGGCTGATCGAAGAAGGCGGCATGGCGGACGCCGATCTTCTGGCCGAGCAGGACGCGGTCCCCTTCCTTGATGAAGATCTCCGATTTGGGGCAGCGGGCGTTCTCGGTGGCGGCAAAAAGAAAATCGGGGACCGGCGCTTCAATTGCAGGCAATTGCCCCAACAGCCCCTTGGTATCCTCGATATAGGTCGACTTCGAAATCATAACTGTATCGCGCTTTCAGAATTACTGACTGATATTATAGCAAATCGGTAAATCAGTAATGCAAGTTTTCTTTAGTCACTGACTTAAAAATGCATATTTTTTCATTGGTTGTCGAGCAATTTTGCAAAAGATAATTCCTTACCGATTCGCCTTGTCGATTTCGAGGTTCCCGCTCATCCTATTTATATATTATATATAATGCGCACGAGAAAGTTTTATCCCATTGAATAATCATTGATTTCGAGGGTGCCCAAAGGAAAAATATTCCATGAGCATTCCAGAAAGGATTCCCTAACCACGATGAAAAAGAAAAGCATAGCCCTATTGATCTCCTCGGCGTTCGCCATGGCTTTGGCAAGCTGCGGAACCGTCTCTTCCTCCAGTGCTCCAACTTCTAGCGATTTGGCCTCGTCCGTCCAATCCGTCGAGGACGTGTCATCGAATTCCTCCGCCGAAGAAGAGATTTCCTCCGCGGAAGAAGTCTCCGAAGCGTCTTCCGAAGATGCGCTTTCTTGGAGCGAGGAGATCGAAGCCGCGATGAAGGAGAACCTCTATGGCGAGGTGCTGCCCTTCGTCGACGTCGAATTCGATCTGACCGTCGAGGCGGGAACGGTTTTGCTCACAAGCGTCGACGAGTCCTTCGATTTCCAGGACGTCCTCGCCACCGCCGATCTCTTTGGGTCGGATTACGTCCGCAACGACACCAACTACTACTCGATGCTCGTCAAGCCCGTTTCGACTGACGAAGGGACCCGCTACGTCGGGGTCCAGATCGCCGCGCTAGATTCCGAGGGCTACGCCATCTACGAAGATGAGGACAATTTCGGCAAGCTCATCATCCAGGCCGGCGATCCTTTCCTCTATGAATTCCCTGAGGAAATCGTCGCCGAATTCACCGAATATTATGACACGTCCTCAACGGTTCCCTCCTTTGAGGCCGAATACTATCAAGTCGGCTACGAATACGGGACCCTCTTCGTCTACGGCTATGGAGCAGAGGAGGACGCCGAAGACGCCTATGCGACCGCGCTGAGCGAAAACGGATGGACCCTGACCGAAGGAAGAAGCGAATACGGATATCGCCTCGCGATCTCCTCCGACGAGAAGATCCAGGTCGAATTCGCCTACGATTCCGATTACGGATCCTTTGACATCATGCTCTCCGAATACGAGAAGATCTACGATGCCTGGCCGGAAGAAGAAGTCGCATCCTACGTCTCCTCCATCGCCCCGGGCTCCGAATCCGTCGTGCCCGCATTCGAAGGGGACGGATACACCTATAACATCTGGGACCTTTCCGATGACGGAGGCCAGTACTACATCTACATAAACAACTCCTCGGAAGAGGCGATCGAGCCCTACATCGCCGCGCTTGAAGAGGCTGGCTGGGCGATCACCCTCGACGAGGAATCCTACCCCGCTACCTATATCTGCGTCTCCCCGAACGCCGACATCGCGATCAACGTCTACTACTACATCGACGCGGTTGTGGTCGTCGTCGGAAAGTACGAAGGCCCCGTCAAGGAATGGCCGACCGAAGCAATCGCGGCCGCCTTGGCGAATAGGGGCGTCACCGATGTTTTGCCCGCCTATGAGGGCGCGGATTGCTACATGTTCCTCAACGATGAAAGCTTCACCCAGATCTACGCTTACGTCGAAGAGGGGACGGAACAAAACGCCGTCGATTCCTATATCGCGACCCTAATCGAAAACGGCTTCACGCTCGGGCCTTCCTATCTGAGCGACCAAGACACCTATGTCTCGGCGAACAAGGAGCTCGCGGTCGAGGTCTGGTGGAACGAAGACGCCCCGGGCGCCATCACGATCTACTTCGAACCCTACGCCTTCACCACTTCCGAAGAACTTCCGAACGACTTCTGGACTGCGTTCTTCACGAACAAGGGATTCGCCGATGCGGCAAACGCCATCCCAAGCATTGAGGGTACAAGCTTCACCTACTTCACCGAATATGGCGAATCTCCCTGGGCTTTGATCTACGTCGAAGGCGGCGACATGCAAACCATCCTCTCCTCGTTGACGGAAAAAGGATTCGCCGTTCCGACGGAGCCTAGCGAATATTGCGGCTACGAATGCAAGATCACCATCGAAGGCTATGAGGTCGAAATCGACGTCATGGAAGTCGAGGGAGCGATCTCCATCAGCGGCTATATTTGGGCAGCCGAAGAATAAAAATCGAATCGATTCTTAAGGCGAGGCAACGCTTCGCCTTTTTTCTTTGCATTTTATCAATGTAAAAAATGCAAAGAAAATTCGAAAAATATGAAAAATCGCTCATCAGTCAGTCTTGCTTCCCTCTTATCGTAATTTTGCCATCATGAAAAACGGCCAAATACCCTTTAAGAGGCCTGGGGCCCGTTCTCCGAATCGGGCTTCCGCCTGTGGGCAATGAGGTTTCTTTTGAGCACGTAATAAAGCGCCGATGCCGCGAGACAGCCGACGATGGGTATCCCGATTTCCAAAAGGTCCACCCACGCGTCTTTGGGCATATATGAATTGATGAGCTGGATGATGCCGCGGTTGGAGAGATACATAAGCGTCGGGCAAAGCGAGCCAAAGAGATAATGAAGCCGCTCGCCGAACCTGAACTCTGGATTCTGGATGCAATACACCACCGCTATCATCGCCTGAACGATATTGCTGATATAGAATTCATTGACCGATGTCTTGATGACCTCCGTGTGGAGATACGCCTCCAAAGCCGCGGTCAGGAAGGTGGCGATGAAAACCGGATAGAACACGGCGGGCCTGATCTTTTTGATCTTCGCGTAGTTGTCGTAAAGGTAGGTGCCGATCATGAAGGCGGGCAATCCCGTGAACAGGAAATTCCTCGTCCATTGCACTTCGCCCCAAATCCCGAAATCGTATTTCCCGGCAAAGATTCTGAAGACGTAAACCGCCGCCAATATCGAAATCGGGACGATGATGGAGAATCTGGAGGCATGGAGCCATCTGATCCTATTGATGAGCGGGTATAGCATATAGCAAAGGATCAGGGCGAGCATGAACCACGCGAATCCGATCTTCGGCCGGTATCGATTGTAGAATTGCATGAAGTTCTTGTAGTTGAACTCGGTCAGGATATCGGGCGCGCCGCGCTTAGCCCAGGTGAGGGGCAGGAAAACCGCATAATAGATCGCCATCGTGACCACGGCGATGATGAGCAGCCGCAGCACCCGCTTGAGCGTATCCTTGTACCGATATCCCTCCCTGGAGATGGTGCGCGCATAGAAAAAGGACGAGAAGATGAAGAAAAACAGCACCGT
>JAILKX010000030.1 GCA_024693415.1 Bacilli bacterium | reverse complement strand
TCAGCGGTCAAGATGATGTTGGAATTGTTGGGGAAAACCAAGATCTCGTCGGCATTCGCGTCTTCGAACGCGCGGACGAAGTCCTCGGCCGACGGGTTCATGGTCTGGCCGCCGGAGATGATCTCGTTGACCCCCATGTCGGTGAATAATTTGGCGATCTCCTTCGAGGGGGCGACCGAGATGATTGCGTGCTTGACGCGCTTCTTCTCCTCGATCGGCATCTCCTTTAGGAGCACCTCATTGTGCTGGATGGACATGTTCTCCATCTTCCAGGTGATGAATTCGCCATACTGCTGCGCGTAGCGCATCGCGCGCCAAGGTTCCTTGGTGTGGACATGGATCTTGACGATGTTCTTCTGACGCAGGGCGACGATGGAATCGCCGATGGTCTCGAGGAACCTGATCAGCTCCTTGAGTTGGAAATCCTTCGGCCCGTTCTTGCAATTCAGCAATTGGAGGATGAATTCGGTGCAGTAGCCGTACTCGAGTTCGGAGTCCTCGTCGAAGGGGATCTCCCCATCGGTCGGGACGCTGTTCTGCGGCCCGTGGAACTCGCTTTCCTCGAGCTGCTCGCCCTTGATCTCCTTGCCCATGCCCTCGATGATCGCGACGAGTCCCGCTCCGCCGGAGTCGATGACGCCGGCTTCCTTAAGGACCGGAAGGAGTTCAGGGGTATGGTCGAGCGAGATGGACATCTCGCGGAGGAGGTTCGTGAAAAGGAACTCGAAATCGTTGATCTCGTCGGCGTGGCCAGAGAGGTAATCGGTTCCTTCCCTCGCGACGGTGAGGATGGTGCCTTCGACCGGGTGGACGACGGCCTGGTAGGCCTTGCTCGTCGCCGCGTTGAGGGCGCTGATAAATTGAGGGATGGTCGCGGTTTTTAGTCCTTGCAGGCCCTCGGCGAGGCCCTGGAAGAACTGGCTTACGATGACGCCGCTATTGCCGCGGGCGCCAAGGAGCATGCCGGCCGCTAATTTGGAGGAGACGTCCGAAATGTCGTCCAGGTCGGCCTTCTCCATCGATTTGATGCCACCGGTCATGGTGGCGGTGATATTGGTTCCCGTATCGCCATCGGGAACGGGGAAGACATTGAGGTCGTTGATCTTCTGGTACTGCAGTTTGATGTCGCGGTACCCGTTGCGGACCATGGCCTCGAAGTCCCGTCCTGTTAGGGTGTTCATAATTCTTCTATCGATTCAGAATTATGCGCCGATGGTGACTTCTTTGCCGAATACGTAGATGACGACGGTGCCAGGGCCGGTCGTCGCGCCGATGATCGGTCCGAAGGCGCCGATGAAGATCTCGCCGGGGTTGCAGACCTTGAGGAGCTCTGCCTTGACGTATTCCGCGGTGGCGAGGTCGTCGGCGTGGCCGATGTAGACGGTCTGGTGCTCGATGTCGTCGGCCGCCTCTTTGGCGAGGTTGACGATCTCGGCGATGCTGGCTTTGCGGCCCTTGACCTTCTTGAAGGCGTTGTTGTTGCCCTTGACGTCGGAGATGATGATCGGCTTGACGCCCATGAGGTTGCCGAAGAAGGCGGCGGTCGCCTTGACGCGTCCGGCGGCCTTCAGGTAGCTAAGGGTCTCAACGGTGCAGAACTGGTTGAAGCGGAGGCGGTTCTCGGTGAGCCAAGAAACGATCTCATCGAGGGATTTGCCCTCTTCGCGCATCTTGGAGGCGCGGATCGCCATATCGGCTTGGCCGTAGCAGGCGATGAGGGAGTCGAAGCAGACGATCTTGCGTCCGGGGAACTTGGCCATCAGGCCTTCGGCGACCTTCTCGGCGGCCTTGACCGAAGCCGAGAGGGCGCTCGAGCAGGAGATGTAAAGGACATCGAGGCCCTTTTCGAGGGCGGCGGTGAACTTCTCTTCGAAGACGTGGTCCTTGACCTGGGAGGTGAAGAGCCTCTTGCCGGCGCGGAGGGCGTCGTAGTAATCCTTGAGGGAGTAGCCCGCATCGTAATCGAGGGAGGCGGGGACTTCCTCGGCGTCGCCGACGGCGATGCCCATCGGGCAGTAATCGACGTCGTACTTGGCGCGGAGCTCACGGTTCAATTCGCCGGTGGAGTCGATGAAGATTTCAAATGTTTTAGCCATGGTTTCTTTCCTTTTTCTTTATATGAAAAACACCTCGCATCAGAGCGAGCTGTTCTTGTTGACCGAGTTCATGATCGCGCGGATCTGCGCCTCGGTGGGCTTCCTGCCCATCTGGCGGTACATCGCGCGGATCATCTGCTCATTGATCGGGGGATTCTTCTGAATCTGCTTGGAGATGACGGTCCTGGCGATGAAGAAACCCGCGACTGCGCCGATGATTAAGGCGCCCATCACGAGGCCGAACCAGCCCGGATCCCAAGCGAACAGAGTAAGCATCGATCAGGCCCTCCCGTCGTACTTTCCGGTGACGGTGTCGACGGAGACTTTGTCGCCCTGGTTGATGAAGAGCGGAACGCGGATCTTCATGCCGGTCTCAAGGATCGCATCCTTGGAGCCGCCATTGGAGACGGTGTCGCCCCTGACGCCCGGCTCGCACTCGGTGACGGTGAGCGCAACCTTGGAGGGAAGCACGACGCCGAGGACTTCGGACTCATAGGTGATGATGGTGACTTCGCTATTGGGGGCGAGGAAGGGGATCTCGTTCTCGAGGCGGGCATGGGGAAGCTCGATCTGCTCGTAGGTTTTCCCATCCATGAAGACGAGGGTCTCGCCGGTGTCGTAAAGATATTGCATGACGGTCTTGTCGACGTGGACGTCCTCAACGCCGTAGCCGGAGTTGCGGGCGAGCTCGATGATGGCGCCGGAGCGGAGGTTCTTGACTTTGACCTTCGCGACCATCTTCCTCATAGCGGTCTTGTTGAGGAGGATGTCGAGGACCTGATAAAGATTTCCTTCGTCGATGAAGTAATTACCCGGACGAAGTTCGGTGACATTGATCATAATTTGTTCTCCTGATGTCTAATAACGTCTTTCCATAAGACGTGCGATGGTATTTTATACCATTGCATGGCAATAGGGAAACGAAAAGATGTTTTGCTGAACGCTATCGGCGAAATTGGAACGGAAACGAAAAGATGGCCCAGCGGTTTCGCAATGGGCCATCAGGAATTCAGGTAGTCGTTGTAGCGCTTCTCGTCGCCGATCGTGGTCGAGGGGCCGTGTCCAGGATAGGCTTTGGTGGCGTCGGGCAGGCTTTTGATCTTCTTGGCGGATTCGCGGAAATACCGCGGCGCGGCATGAGGCAAATCCATCCGCCCCACCCCATAGCGGAACAAGGAATCGCCGGAAAACAAAATGCCGTCTTTCTCGATGTAGAAGAGCGAGCTTCCAAGGGTATGGAAGGGCGTATGGATCAGTTTTATCTTCGTGCCGCCTAACTCGATTTCCTCGGCGTCGCCTAGGAATTTGAGGTTCAGCTTGCTGGAGTCGACCTTGACTTCAGGAAGGCCGAATGAGGTCGAGCCGTTAAGGTAAGGATCATCGAGGCAACACGCGTCGAAGTCGTTCATATAGATCGGGAAATCGATCTCGCTTTCGAAGCCTTGGAGGCCGCAGATATGGTCGAAATGGCCATGGGTCAATAAAAGCCCAAGGCACTTCTTGTGGTGCTTGGCGACGTAATTCAGGATCATCCTGCCGCTAGGGGCGCCGAAATCGACGAGGATGCAGTCTTCCCCTTCTTCGCCGAGGACGTAGTTCCGGCAGTATGGATCGCCATAGAAAAGGCTTGTGACTTTAGTGGGCATAGGACAATGATACAAGGTCCTCGAAAATAGAAAAGCGCCTTTTCGGCGCGATGGTCCCCAAGACAAAAAAATAAGGCGCAAAGCCTTATTTCTTTTCTTTGTGAACGGTCATCTTATTGCACTTGGGGCAGAATTTCTTGATTTCCATTTTCACAGGATGGGTCTTCTTGTTGCGGGTGGTGAAATAGTTCTCCTCACCGCATTCGGTGCACTTCAGGATGACTTGATCGCGTTTTCCGGCCATTTTGTTTCATCTCCTCTTCGGGCGGTAAGGATAATATCATACGGGGCGCGCAAAATCTACACCATATTTTCGTCATAGGGGGCATAATATTGTCATATGAAGCGCAATGAAACCCGCCCCGTATATTTAGGGCAAACCCGCTTAGGCGGGTCCGACCACGTATTGATCCAGTCGATGTGCTCGATCAAGACCTCGAAAATCGAGGAGGTGTCGGCACAAATCAACCGCTGCGCCGCCCTCGGCGCCGAAGCGATGAGGCTCTCGGTCCTCGACGAGGAGGACGCGAGGAGCTTCGCTTCGATCAAGAAGCGGGTCAATATCCCCCTCATCGCCGACATCCACTTCAATTACAAGTTCGCCTTGATGGCATTAGAAGGCGGGGTCGACGCCGTGAGGATCAACCCCGGCAACATCGGAAGCGTCGAAGGGATCAAAGCGGTCGTCCAAGCCTGCAAGGCCCACCGCGCCCCGATTCGGGTCGGCGTCAATTCCGGATCGATCGACAAATCGATCTACGAAGGGAAACAGATCATCGCCTCCGAGGTGCTCGTCGCTTCGGCGAAGAAGCACGTGAAGATCCTCGAGGACCTCGATTTCCATGACATCGTGATCTCGCTCAAGGGGAGCGACGTCAGGGAAACCGTCGAGGCCTATCGCCTTGCTAGCAAGGTCTTCCCCTACCCCCTCCACTTAGGAATAACCGAGGCGGGGCCGAAGGATATCGGGCTGATCCGCTCCTCGGCGGGGCTCGCGCCATTATTGTTGGACGGCATCGGCGACACCATCCGCATCTCGCTCTCCGACGACCCGGAGGAGGAGATCAAGGCCTGCTGCCGCTTGCTCCATGATCTGGGCCTCAAGGAAGACCATCCGACCTTCATCTCGTGCCCGACCTGCGGGCGCACCGCGGTCAACCTCATCCCGACCGCGAAGGCGATCCAGAACTACCTTGAGGAGCACCGCATCTGCAAGACGGTCGCCGTCATGGGCTGCATC
>JAILKX010000185.1 GCA_024693415.1 Bacilli bacterium | reverse complement strand
AGGGCCGCCATCGGCTCGCCCTGGCTCCCGGTGCAGAGGATGCAGACCTCCTGGAGCTTGTAGTTGCGGAGCATCGTCTCCTCGATGACCGAGGAGTCGGGGATCTTGATGTAGCCGTATTCGCGGGCGATGCCCATGACGTTCTTCATCGAGCGGCCGAGGATGCAGATCTTCCTGCCGTGGGCGACCGCGACCTCGACCACCTGCTGGATACGGTTGATGTTGCTCGAGAAGGTCGAGACGATGACGCGGCCCGGCGCTTTGTCGAAGATCTCCTCGACGCCGGCGCGGACGTTAGTTTCGCTTGGGGTATAGCCCTCGATCTCGGCGTTGGTGGAGTCGGCCATCAATAGGTCGACGCCTTCGGAGCCGTAGCGCGCCAATTTGTCGAGCTCGAACTTCGGGCCGACCGGGGTCAGGTCGATCTTGAAGTCGCCGGACTCGATGATGCGGCCGTGCTTTGTGTCGATGCAGACGCCATAGGAGTCGGGGATCGAGTGGGTGACGCGGAAGAAGGAGACGGTGAAGTCGTCGCCGATGTGGACGATCGATTCGGCGTCGTATTCGACGATCTTGATCGCGTCCCTGATGCGGGCGTCCTCAAGCTTGTGGCGGATTAACGCCGCCGCTAGGCGCGGGGCGTAGATCACCGGGATGTAGACGCTTCTTACGAGGAAGGGGATGCCCCCGATATGGTCCTCGTGGCCATGGGTGATGAACAGGGCCTTGATCTTGGACCTGTTGTTCTTCAAGTAGGTGTAGTCGGGGATGACATAGTCGACGCCCGGCAGGGTCGCCTCGGGGAAGCGGACGCCGGCATCGACCATGATCAAAGACCTTTCGGTTTCGTAGCAATAGGTGTTTTTTCCGACCTCACCAAGCCCTCCGAGGGCATAAATATTAACCGGCGAATCTCTCATCGTGGTTCTCCTCTAACAAACGTATGGGCCGTATATTCATATACGGGTTTCCTAAGTTGGGTACACTATAGCATATTCCGCGCCCGTTGCGTCAATAAAAAGAATGAAAGTGCTTTCCGCAATATATGAGAAACGAAAAGGCGCAGTTCAGATTGCGACTGCGCCTGGGATTTCCTTGTTCGGGTTTCTTGGGTCGATGCGGTCATAGAAGAGGATGCCGTCGAGGTGATCGATTTCATGTTGGAGGACGATCGCGTCGAACCCGCGGGCCGTGATCTTCTTCTGCTTGCCTTCAAGGACGTCGTAGGCGTCGACCACGATCTTGAAGTCGCGGTAGGCGCGCCCCGGATGCTCCTCGTCGACCGAGAGGCACCCTTCGCCTGAGGCGAGGTAGCATTTCCTGATCGAATTGACCACGATCTTCGGGTTGACGAGCTGGTACTCGATCTTCCCGCACGGCCCATTTTCGTCGTAGATGTCGTAGCTGATGACGAGCATCCGCTTGTTGACGCCGATCTGAGGCGCGGCGAGGCCGACCCCTTCGCGGCAGGAAGGATGCTTCTTCCTGTATTCCTCATCCTGGCTGAGGTGGAGGTATTCGAGCATCTCGTCGAGGGTGGCTTTATCCTTTTCGGATAAGGGCATCTCGACCGGCTTCGATTTTGCCCTGAGCGAGGCAACGCTGTCTTTGACGATTCTTACCATATCGCGAATTATACCATTATCTTGAAGGATGGGGTAAAATTTGCCTGCGGCCATGGAAGAGAAGACCCTCAACGCATTGATGAACCTCCGGGAAGCCCTGCGCCTCGACCCGCGCATCGCGGAGCTTTCGATGCGCGAAGAGGAGCTCAACGCTTCAGACGAGGTCAAGGAACTCCGCAAAAAGGTCGACGAGGCCAACGAAAACTATTCCTTCGCCGTCAACCATTACGGCGAATCGAACAATATGTCCAAAGAAGCGCTCCATAGCCTTTATCTCGCCAAGAAATCCCTCGGTGAGCACCCCTTAAGCAGGCGCTACAACGAAGCCTACTCCACCGTGAGAAAACTGTATGACGAGATCGACATGCGGCTACTTGGCGCCTACCGCGCCAGGAGGAACTGCACCAAATGCTGAAGATCATCGGAGGCAAATACGGCTCGCGCATCATCGATACGCCCGACATCGGCACCGTCCCGACCAAGAACATGGTCCGCGGCGCGATGCTTTCCTGCCTCGGCGACATCGAAGGCCTATCCGCCCTCGACCTCTTCGCCGGAAGCGGGGCCCTCGGGATCGAGGCATTATCTAGAGGCGCAAGCGATTGCACCTTCGTCGATAACGCCCCGAAAACCGCCCAGATCATCAAAAACAACCTCAAGAAGCTCGGCGAGGAGCAGGAGGTCTTGAACCTCGATTACCTCGCCGCCCTCAAAAGGCTAGCAGGGGATGGCAAGCGCTTCGACATCGTTTTCCTCGACCCGCCCTACGCGCTCAAGGAAGCCTACCAGAATAGCCTAGACGCGCTTCTAGAATTGGATCTCCTTGCGGAAGGCGCCAAGATCGTCCTCGAATACGAAGGCGACCTCGCCATCGATAGAAGCCCATACGCGCATGCGCGCGATTATAAATATGGCAAGACGAAGGTCTTATTGCTCAGGAGGAACTAACGCATGAGAATCGGCATCTACCCGGGGAGCTTCGACCCCATCACCAACGGACATCTAGACATCCTCAAAAGGGCCGCCACCCTCTTCGATGAGGTCATATTGCTCCTCGCGGTCAACCCCGCCAAGAAGAGCAACTTCACGATTGAAGAAAGGCTAAGCATGATGAAGGAAGCCACCAAGGATATCCCGAACGCCAAGGTCGACTACACCGATGGCTTCACCGTCGAATACGCCAAAAGGGTCGGCTCCGCCTTCATCATCAGGGGCCTCCGCGCCGTGACGGACTTCGAATACGAATTCCAGCTCGCCGCCGCCAACAAGTTCGTCGACCCCGAGATCGAGATGGTATTCCTCATGGCCAACCAGACCACCTCATTCATCTCCTCATCCATGATCAATGAACTCCACAAAAACGGTGCCGACATCTCCCCCCTCGTCCCGCCCGCGGTCGTCAAGGCCTACGCCTCCAAATAACAATCACCCCCATCACCATCCATCCATCAAGACCACCCATCCGGTGGCCTTTTTGCTATCCTTGGGCCTCGCCCGAGACATGGTCTGCGGGGTGAGCGCCGCGCCCTGAACCGCCTATGGAAGTGGTGGCAACCGCAAAGAAAACATTCCCTGGGGGTGCCTCCGGCGGCCCGCCCCGACAGCTATTGGGGAATAGCTCGGGCGGGGTCCGGGGAGATAAAAAAACGCCAGGGGATGCCTGACGTTTGGATTGGTTTATTTAGACGATTACCTGGAATAGGAGGCGCTGAAGGGGTTCGCGTTGTCGTCGTCGCAGTGGTTCCACATCTTGAGGAGGAGGCTGGCCTTCTCGAACTTATCGCTTCCACTGACGCCGAAGAGGACTTCGGAGACGCCGGGGCGTCCCGCTTCGAAGGCTTCCTTGGAGAAGTCGACGAGGAGGATGGTCGGGGTGGCGAATCCGTCGTGGTCGCCGTCGGCGAGGTAGGTGTAGTCGCTGTCGCCGATCGACATGTTCTCCTTATAGGGGGCTTCGTCGGTGAGGCGGCCGCCGATCTCGGACCAATAGCCGTTCTCGTTGAATTTGTCGAGGTAGCGGACGAAGGCGTGCTGCTCGGATTCGAGGTCGTAGTCGTCGTCGTTGGTCGAGGTGTCGTCGGTGAAGATGGTGTACATCTTGAAGGTGCCGCCGTCGCTCGGGGTGAAGCGGTAGTTCCAGTCGTCCTGAAGGGCCTTGAAGGCGGGCTGGATGGTGTCGCAGGTCGAGCAGTCGTCGCTTACGTAGACCAAGAAGAACTTCTCGCCATAGGTGGCGGTGACGCCGCTAGCGGAGAGGACGCCCTGGTAGGAAGCCCAGTCGTTGGAGACGGCGGTGGGGGAGTTATTGAGGTTCGAGTTCTCCCAGAGGGCTTCGGTGAGCTTGTCGGCATCGGAATCGATGGTCGCGCCTTTGAGCTCGCCTTCGAGCTTAACTTTGTAGCTGGAATAATATGCGGATGCGCTGCCGATTCCCATGCTCTGCACCCATTCGGTGATGCGGGGGATCGAGAAGATGACGGCGAAGATGCCGCCGACGATGAGCAAGGGCTGGACCCAAGCGGTCTCTTTGATCCAACGCCACAAGCGCGTGAATAGGCCGCCGATTGCTTTGAGAATTACCATGATAAGCCTCCGAAAAACGCCTGTTTATACCTAAACAGCGGGTTAATCATATCATCATGGGCGAGGCGAGGCAATAACGGAGTTACACATGCGCGCATAGGGAAAATGGGCTTTGACGGAAGGGGAAATCCGCAAAATGCAACAAACCGATGCAAAATTGCTTCGGGAGTGCATATAATTCATGCCATGGTCAAGAAAAAGTCCATCCAGAGAAAGGTCCATGACTTCCTATTGGACCACACGGCGCTCTACCTGACGGCGACGCATGGCTACGCCTTCATCGTCACGTCCCTTTCGGCTTTGATCTTCGCCTTCGGCTACGCCTGCTTCCTCGTCCCCTCCGCCCTCATCGAGGCCGACAGCAACGTCATCCGCCTCATTTCCGGCGGCATTTCGGGCATCTCGCAGAACGTCATCGCGTTCATCACTCTTTTTGAGGGGAACTTCATCGAGGTCAATAACTGCGAGCCCCTCGTATACGGCATCCTCTATTTCCTCCTGAACATGCCCCTTATGGTTTTGGCGTGGTTCGGGGTCGGGAAGCGGTTCACGATCTACACGGTCATCAACGTCGCCGAGGTGTCCTTGTTCTCCTTCTTGCTCTCCAATTACGCCTCGGGGTTCATCGAGGTCGTCGCCAAGTTCTGCTCCGATAACGGCGGGATGCTCTCGCGCGCTCTGTTCGCCGGCGTCTGCACCGGATTAGCGTCCGCCTTGGCGTATAAAATCGATGCCTCCGCGGGCGGAATCGACGTTTTGGCCTATTACATCGCACTCAAGAAATCGACGATGGTCGGCAAGTATTCGGTCCTCGTCAATAGCGTCACGATCTCGATCTTCACCTTGCTTACCATGACGAAATTCGGCTGGGGGACCGAGCAGGCGCTGCACGCTTTCGCGAGCGTCTTCTACGCCGTGCTTTACCTCATCATGACGATGCTTGTGACCGACCTCATCAATCAGCGCAACAAGAAGGTGTTGATCGAGACGGTCACCTCGCATGAGGACCTTGGCAAGACGCTGATCGAGATGGTGCCCCACGCGGCGACCCAGATAAGCGCCCAGGGCGTGTATTCGGGGAACGATAAGTGGATCATCCGCATCGTCATCTCCTCCTATGAGGTCAAGAAGACCGTGAACCTCATCCGCTCGCTCGACGATGCGGCCTTCATCAGCGTCACCGAGCTCCGCCAGGTATACGGACGCTTCTTCATGCGTCCTATCAAGTAGCGATTTCCTTTGGAAAATCCGTAATTTCACCTATAATCGTTTTCATGCTGTCCAAGGAAGAGAAGAAAGCGAAGAACCTGCGTCTATTGTCCTCGACGCCGGTGTTCAAGGCGGTCATCGCATTGTCTTTGCCGACCATGCTTTCGCAGGTGATCGCGGTCATCTACAACATGGCCGATACCCTCTTCATCGGGAGGCTGAACGACCCATCTCAGGTCGCGGCGGTCACCTTCGCCTTGCCCCTTGCCATCATCTTCAACGCGGTGGCGAACCTTTTCGGGGTAGGGGGCTCGGCCTTCATCTCGCATTGTCTGGGCCGCAAGGACTATGAATCGGCGCGCAAGGGGTCGTGCTTCGCGATCTATTGCGGCGTCGGGCTCGCCTTGGTTTATTCCCTGATCGTGTTTCTGTTCCGCGACTTGCTCTATTCGGCGCTAGGCGCAAGCGGGGCGACGCTGGAGCATATGTCGAATTATGTTTTCTATACCGTGATCCTCGGTGCGCTGCCGGCGGTCATGAATCCTTTGCTTGCCCATTTGGTGCGCTCGGAGGGCGCGTCGCTCCAGGGTTCGATCGGAGTGGGACTCGGCGGCGTTTTGAACATTTTATTGGACCCCTTATTCATTTTCGCCTTCAACATGGAGGTGGCGGGGGCGGGGTTAGCGACCCTGCTTTCGAATTGCGCGGCCTGCATTTACCTCATCGTCTACATCGTCGTGAAGCGCAGGTCGACCACGATCAACGCGGTGCCGTCCAACTTCCGTTGCGGCATGAGCAATGCGCGGGAGATCATCGTGGCCGGGCTCCCCAATTGCATCATCTCGATCATGGCTTCCTCCTCGAACATGGTCACCAATTACCTGTTCAGCCCCTATGGCGATCAGATCGTCGCCGGGTGGGGGATCGCAAAGCGCATCGA
>JAILKX010000173.1 GCA_024693415.1 Bacilli bacterium | reverse complement strand
GCCCATCCCCATGCAGAGGAAGGGGTTGTTCTGGGTGCGCTTGAAAAAGCGGCGCAATCCCTTGCCCGCCATCTTTTTTAAGCCGCCGGACATGAACCGCATGCCAACGAGCAATACGGCGACCCCGACGAGGAGGTACATAATGGCTTCAAGCAGCTCTTCGTTCATGGTGTCAATTATCGTTATGTTTCCGATTTTAGTAAAGCAAATTAACTTAAAGATAACGTGCATGCGCGCAAATTGTCATAAACCCATCGCAGTCATATATCCTTCATGGACTCGGCTCGGCATACCACCGGGCGTCGCCCGAGATGAGCGTGAGCGGTCTGCGGGGTGACCGCCGCGACAAGCGCCCGCCAATCGGTTTGGAATGACGAAATCAGTCAAAAAGATTGCGAAGAAGATGAAAACATCTTGAAATGCATAATGCTTGCGCGAATTCCTTTTTGCCGTACCTTATATACAGAAAAAGGGGGCCACAACATGGATGGCATCAAACTCAACGACGGCTACGTTATCCCTCGCCTGGGCTTAGGCACTTTCAGAATCTCGAGAGAAGACGCGGAGAGAAGCGTCGAGTACGCGCTGCGCAACGGGTACGACCACATCGACACCGCCAACGTCTACCTCAACGAGGAAGCGGTGGGGCGCGGCATCAAGAAGTCGGAGCGCAAAAGGGAGGAAATCTTCATCACCAGCAAGATTTTCCCGAGCTCGTTCAAGGATTTCCCGAAAGCGGTGGACGAAACCTTGGAAAGGCTTCAGCTCGACTACATCGACCTGCTTCTATTGCATCGCCCATACGGCAATTACAAGAAGGCGTATCAGGATCTCGTCGCGGCGCAGAAAGCGGGGAAGGTCCGCTCGATCGGCGTCTCGAATTTCACGATGAAGCAGCTCAAGGAAATCATTGATCTGACTGGGGTGGTGCCGGTTTTGAATCAGATCGAATGCAACCCGTACAACCCGCGGATCGAGATTCAAAAAGAGATGAATGAGTTAGGAATTATTACTGAATCATGGTTTCCGTTTGCCTCGGGCAGCAAAAAGCTCTTTGATGAACCTGTTCTGATTGACATCGCCAAGAAGCGCGAAAAGAGCGTGCCCCAAATCATTTTGGCCTATTTGAGCGCCCGCGATGTCGTCGCGATTCCGGGCTCTAGGAGCGAGGCCCACATCAAGAGCAACCTTGAATCCCTGTCGATTGAACTGTCTCCGGAAGAGGTGGGCGCGATCAGCAAGCTCCGCAAGGGCGATGGCTCCAAGGATTGGCTTGGCCCGATCATGTACCGTCTGATAAAGCCGAACTTCTTCGAGAAGAAATAGATCCTTATATATAGATAGAGGCGGATGCGGTCGCTCCGCCTTTTTTATATAAATAAAACTAATTGGGATTAGGAGGCAAAACCCCTATAATTTCAGCAGCGAATCCCAAGGAGAATCATATGAAAAAATCCGCCTTCATATTTCCATTGTCCTTATTGTGCTTATCCGCCTGCCAAGGCGCGGCATCTTCCTCTTCCGCCGAATCTTCCTCTCCTATCGAAGTTTCCTCTTCCGCTGAGGCGATCTCTTCCGAAGCCTCTTCAATAGAAGTCAGCAGCGAGGAACCCAAGAACCCGGCAATCGAAGTGGAGGATGGGCGCTGCCAGCCCATCTACGAAATCAATCAGGCCTACAATGAGCATAACCCGAAAACATCGACCATCGCTCGTTTCACCGTGTATGTCGAAACCGATTACGACACCGATTTGGATGGCAAGAACGATCTCGTCAAAGCCCTGATCCAGTTGCCGAAATCGATCCTGGAAAAAGGGTATCAGGTGGCCACCATCATCGAAGCCTCCCCCTATACGGCCGCGACCACCGACCTCGATTACGAGGAATTGATGGAGGGCTACGACCAGGTGACCGACGAGGATCTGTCCAAGTCTGGAACCAAGCGCGAGGCGACTTCGGAGATCGACCTCCTTTCGCATAACGCGGCGATAGATACCAGCGAGTTCTCTTACACGATCGACAAATACGATTATTTCGAGGACGCGCAGGACTGCGATTATTTCCTGGCCCGCGGCTTCGCTTACGCCAATATCGGCGGCTATGGCACCCTTGGAAGCGATGGCATCGAGACCATGGGCGCCCGCCTTGAGACCCACGCCTACGGCTGCTTAATCGATTGGCTTAACGGCGAGCGCGTCGCTTTCTCCGACCATGAGGGAACCCATACGGTGAAGGCCACCTTCTCCAATGGAAACTACGGCGCCCAAGGGTGCTCGTATCTAGGCACGACCGCCTATCAGCTCGGCTGCTCCGGCTACAAAGGGCTAAAGGCAATCGTCCCTCAGGCCGGCATCGCCTCTTGGTACGAATACACCAATAGCCAAGGCGCTGGGATACTCACCTCGCCCAATGCCCCCTGGCTCTCCTTGTATTGCGCCTCCGCCATGCTCGATGAGGACGTATCCGATGAATATGCGGCGACTTATGGCGGCTACCTTGCCTATATGAACGACCAGGAAATCAGCGCCAATGGCGACTATACCTCCTTCTGGGAAGAGCGCGACTACACGAAAAACATCACCCCGAGCTGCCCCGCCCTCATCGTCCACGGCATGAACGACTTCAACGTCACGATCCGCAACTCCGCCCTCATGTATAAAACCCTCAAGGATGCGGGGCAGACCGCGAAGCTCATCTTCCACCAAGGCGACCATCTTCAGCTCGCCGGCAAGCATTCCGCCTATTCTATCGATAATTATGAGGAATCCTTCTTCGAGGTCCTGAACCGCTGGTACAGCCATTACCTCTACGACGTCGATAACGGCATCGAGGATTTCCCGGACTTCACCTATCAATCGAACGTCGACGGACGCTTCTACGGCGCCTCCGATTTCCTTGACGCCAAAAAGAAGGCGATCTCCCTATCGAACCCTTCTCGCCAAAGCATCACCTCCGAGAACATGGAGTTCTATTACCAGTCCTGGAACGACACCTATTACGACCGCGACGATGACAATACGATCGTCTATGACCTCGGCGCCGCCGAAGCCGACCTGCAGATCAAAGGCATCCCCGAGCTCAATATCTCCTTGAAGACCGACGACGTCGAGCGGGATAACCTCCACGTGACCGCGGTCCTCCTCGACACCTATGAAGAAGAATTCGACGCCTATGGGGCCTACGATTTCTACCCGGTCGTCGAAAAGAACCTCGACGAGAGCTTCGAGGTCTATCCGGGGCTTAACGGCACCTATCGGGAGATCCTCCCCGAGAAAACGACCGCCAAGGCGATCTCCACCTGCACCTTCGACCTCTATAACCCCGGCGAGCGAGCGTTCGGCGAGCCCGTCGAGCGCACCGAGCTCGAGGCGGGGAAATATTACGATTACCAGGTCTATTTCGACCCGACCGCCTATACGCTTCGGAAAGGCCACGCCCTGAAGTGCCTGCTCTTCACCTTCGACCCGGGCCTTTTCGCGAAATCTGGATACTTCGCCGATGAGGAAGGCGAGGTCTATGATCCTTATGGCGATGTCTTCTTCACGCCAGGGCAGTGGACCACGACCGAGCCTTACGGATATTCCATCAACGCGGAAACCTTGCCCGTATTGACCCTTCCCTATAGCGAATAACGCCTCTTCTAGGCGAATCGCTAAGCCCCGGCGGCATCATTGCCACCGGGGCTTTTATGCGCGCCGAACCCCATGAAAAAAACGGCACAGCTTGCTAGCTATGCCGTTTGGGAAGGGCAGCGGTTACTGCTCGATCTTGTTGTCGCGGATGACCTTTTCCTTCAGGTATTCGGGGACTTCTTCGTATTTGTAGAATTCGCGGTTGAAGAAGCCGGAGGCCTGAGTGATGGATTTCAACTGGGTGGTGTAGTCGATGACTTCCGCTTCGGGGATGTAGCAATCGATTTCCTGGTTGCCGAATTCCTTCTCCTCGATGTTGAGAATGCGGGCCCTGCGGGTGTTGAGGTCGCTTAGGACCGCGCCGGTGTACTTGGACTCGACGTTGACCTTAAGCAGGAGGATCGGTTCGAGGATGATCGGCTTGCACTTCATGTAGGCATCCTTGAAGGCGAGGCTTCCGGCGAGGCGGAAGGCCTGTTCGTTCGAGTCTACCGGGTGGTATTTGCCGTCGATCAAGACGCCTTTGACGCCGATGACGGGGAAGCCGGCCAATAGGCCTTTCTCCAACGCCTCGAAGAAGCCTTTCTCAACCGCCGGGAAGTAGTTCTTCGGGACCGCGCCGCCGAAGACTTCCTCTTCGAAGACGTTCTCTTCGGCCGGCTCGAAGCGCATCTTGACGACGCCATAGAAGCCGGAGCCGCCGGACTGCTTGACGTAGCGGCCATCGCCTTCGGCCTTGCCCTTGATGGACTCGCGGTAGACGATCTTCATCTGCTCGGTCTCGACCGAGATCTTGTAGATGGTCTTGAGCTTATCGAGGACGTAGTCGATGTGGGTGGCGCTCACGCCGCCGAGCAATAGCTGCTTGGTCTCGTTGTTGCGGCGGACCTCGATGCAGGGATCCTCAAGCTGGATCTTGGAGAGGGCCGGCATGAGCTTGGCCTCGACCGTCTTGTCGGCGACGAGCGCCTTGAAGATGACCGCGGTCGGGTATTTGACGGGTTCGAAGACGGTGATGGCCTTCGGGGAGCAGAGGGTATCGCCGACATGGATGTCTTCCATGCGGGTGACGGCGCAGATGTCGCCGGCGTGGACTTCCTGGATCGCGTCGAGCTTCTTGCCGCACATCGAGAACAAGCCAGAGACGCGCTGAGAATTGCCCCTGCAGTAGACGTCGTCGCCTGCGTGGAGGACGCCAGAGCAGACCTTGAGGATATTGATGACGCCGGAATAGGGGTCGACGATGGTCTTGAAGACGTAAGCGGAGAACGGCTCGCTGTCATCGGTCCAGCGGATGACCGGATTGCCGGATTCGTCATGGGCATCGAGCGGCTTGAGGTCCGCTGGGTTCGGGAGGTAGTCGATCATCATGTTAAGCAAGGTCTGGACGCCGATGTTCTTCTCGGCGGAGCCGACGATGACGGGGACGAGGTCGCCCGCGATGACCGCTTTCTTGAGCGAGGTGCGCATTTCGTCTTCGGTGAAGTCTTCGCCCGCGAAGAACTTCTCAAGGAGTTCCTCGTCGACCTGAGCGACCTGCTCGACGATGGTGTTGTGGAGCTCGAAGACGTGGGCGCGCTTGTCGGGATAGATCTCGGCTTCGACGCATTCGGCGCCCTGATAGATGTGGGCCTTGAGATCGACCGCGTTAGCGAACCCGTCGAACTTGTCGTCGTGGCCGAGCGGGTAGCAGAAGGAGATGACGTTCTTGCCGAACTTCTCGCGGATCTCTTCCATCAGCATGTCGAAGTCGATGCCTTCCTTGTCCATCTTGTTGACGAAGATGAAGGTCGGGACGCCTTTCTTGCGGAGCTGCTTCCAGTGCTTGAAGGTTCCGACCTGGACGCCGACGGAGGCATCGATCACAAGGACCGCGCCCTTGATGACGCCGGTGACGCCGATGGTCTCGGAGATGAAGTCATCGTTCCCCGGGAGGTCGATGAGGTTGACCTTGTAGTCGTCCTTGACGACCGGGATGACCGCGACCTGGGCGGAGCCGCCGCGGCGCTGCTCGATGACCGAGTAGTCGGAGAGGCTCGTCTTCTTGTCGACCGATCCCTTCTCGGGGATGGTCTTGGTGAGGTAGGCCAACGATTCGACCAGGGTGGATTTGCCCGAGCCCTGGTGGCCTAGGATCGCAACGTTGCGAATGGTGATAGCATCATATGCCATGTTCTGTCTGTCCTCCTATTAGATTCTGAAATACTTGGAATAACGCCCCTTGGTGATGATCTGGATCTTGCCTTCCTTCACCAATTTGGAGAGCATCTTCTCGATGGTCGCCTTGGAGATGGGGTAGAGGATGCGGAGGATCATCGTCTTGCTGATCGGGGTCGCGGAATCGTTGATGGTCTTGAGGATCTTCTCCTCCGCAGTCGCGTCGAGCTCGTTGATCTCGATGATGTAGTCGAGCTTGCGGTAGGCCTCAAGGATCCTCTTGAGGATGAAGGTGACGAACGCTTCGTAGGAGTTCTCGGAGTCGTACCATCCTTCGGAGGAGGCCTTGAACGCGTCGATGTATTCGCCGAGGTGCTGCTTCATGAGGTAGGGGATGGAGAAGTAGTCGTTGACTTCGTATCCATACTTCTTGAGCAGGAAGTGGAGGAGCAAGCGGCTCACGCGTCCGTTGCCGTGGTTATACGGATGGATGCAGACGAAGTCGAGCATGAAGGCGGCGAGGAGGACGAGCTTGTTGCACTCTTCGTCCTTGGCGCATTCGTTGTATTGGTAAACGAGGTTGTCGAGATCGGGGATGACTTCCTCCGGCGGTGCGGAGACGAAGATGGTGTGGAAGCTGCCGTCGGGCATGACTTCCTGCACGTAGTTCTGCGAATCCTTGAACTTGCCGCCGAATTCGGGGTTGTAGTCCTTGTAGATGTAGTAGTGGAGCGTGGTGACGAAGGAGCGGTCCAAGGTCTGGTACTTGTAGACCTCGTCGATCAGGTTCAGCGCGCTGATGTAGCCGACCACCATGTGTTCCTGCAGGTTGCGCGGCTGGGCGCCTTCGGTGCAAAGCGGCCTCTCGCGGTCTTCGGAGATGTAGATGTTGCCGATCGCGCTCGAAGCAACCGCTTCGGATCTGCGGGCCATCTGGCGGAGGACCTCCACCTTCTTCATCTTGCTGATGCCGCCGCACTTCCCCTTGTAGTACTCAATGTTGTTGAGCAAGGAAACGATGCCGGGGGTATTCAAAGAAAGCACAGTTCCCTTCAAGTCGAACATTTTCATGTATTTTTACCTCTGGGCAATATCATGCCACAAAATAATGAAAAAGTAATCAATTAAGTAAAAGTTAGATAAAAAGTCGGAGTTGTTTAGATAAATGCTTATGTTTTATCCATATAACTCGGTATTTTTGGCCCATTTTTCTAAACAATCGGAAAGAAATGCAATCTATTTCTCAAAACATTGAAAATCTACACGCGCCCATACGCATGCATATATAAATAAGGATTATGATGCGTCCGCCGGGCGGCGCCCGAGATGAGCGTGAGCGGTCTGCGGGGTGCCCGCCGCGCCCAAGACCCATTTCGCCAGGGCATGGGGCATCGCAAGTCCGCCAAAAATCCGAATCCGTGGGGGACGTGTATGCGAATTCGTCCGAATTTGCATTATGGCGCGGCGCCTGCCCCGACAGCTGTGGGGCAGCTCGGGCAGGGGCCAGGGCAAGCGAAAAGGACGCCTGCGATAGACGTCCTTGATGGTTGGTGGTGGGGGCTAATTACTTCTTGGCGAGCTTGCGGTACTTCTCTTCGGTGAAGAAGTCGTAGCGGGGATTGATGCCGAAGAGGTCGATGAGCTCCTTGAAGTTATCCTCGGTGAGGGTGTTCCTGATGGGCCTGGTGCCGATGAGGTTATAGATCTGTGCGGCTTTCTCGACGGTTTCGATGAGGCCGAAGGTTTCATCGAGGGTCTTGCCTGCGCCGTAGACGCCATGGAGGAGCCAGACGACGGTGCGGAATTCCTTCATCTTCTCGGCGGTGGCGTAGCCGATCTTGTCGGTGCCGCATAGCATCCAGGGCAATACGCCTACGCCGTCTGGGAAGACGACGATGCATTCGGTGGACATCTCCCATAATGTGTGGGAGAGCTTCGCTTCGTCCGCCTCATGGACATAGGTCATGGCCAGGAGGTTCGTGGGGTGGCAGTGCATGACGACCCGGTTCTCGGGGTCGACGGAGAGCCTCGCCATATGCGACATCATGTGGGCGGGGAATTCGCTTGTGAAGCGGCCTCCGTCCTCATAGCCCCATAATAGCTCTACTTCCTTGCCTCCTTTTGCGATGCGGACGATGCCGACGTTATTGGCGGGGTCCCTCTCGACGTTTTTGAAGTATTTGCCGGTGCCGGTGACGAGGAAGATCTTGCCTTCTAGCGGGGAGGCGTCGAAGGTGGTGGGATGGACCCCGGCGAAGGGGATGCGGCGGACCACGTGATTCAGATCGAGATAATCCTTCAGCTCCTCCTCCTTGAGGAGATAGGAGATGTTGCCGCCGTTGCGCTCGTCCCAGCCGAGGCGGTACATGTTGCTGGCGGTGGCGGTGAATTCCTTGAGGAATGGCGCTTCTAAGATGTTCTTCATGGTTGTGGGTCCCTCCTTATTTGCGTTTGGCGAGCACGTCCGCTTCATATTGCATAAGCGGGGTGTAGTAGTCAAGGTCTAGTCCCTGACGGGTGAGATATTCTTCGTATACGTCGCTGAAGGGCGCCATTTTGGCGCGCTCCTGCAGGTAGATGAGCTTCGTGAAATCGGCTTCGTCCTGGGCTTCCTTGAGCTCGTCGTTAGGGAGCGTCGCGGCGTAAAGCAATGCTTTCTGCATCGAGTGGACGCCGGTGGTCCAGGCGATGAGGCGGTTGATCGAGGCGTCGAAGTAGTCGAGGCCGATGATGACCTTGTCCTCCGCCTTGTTGCGGATGATCTCCTTGGCGACTTCCTTGAGCTCGTCCTCGAAGACGATGACGTGATCGGAGTCCCACCTCACGGGGCGCGAGACGTGGAGGGCGAGGTGATCATAGAAGCAAAGAAGCGACGGGATCTTGTCGGACACCACTTCGGTGGGGTGGTAGTGGCCCATATCCATCAGGCAGCAGACGCCTTTCTTGGCGGCGTAGTTCTGATAGAACTCGGAATTGCCGACCGTATAGGATTCGACCCCGATGCCGAAGACCTTGGACTCGACTCCGATGATCACGTATTTTCGATCGTAATCCGGGTGGTCGATGATCTGGTCGAGGCTGTCTTTGAGCCTGAGGCGCGGCCCAAGCCTATCGCCTGGGATGTCCTTGAATCCGTCGGGGATCCAGATGTTGACGAAGCAGGGCTTGCCGAAGGCTTTGCCGAGCTCGCTTGCGATCTCGAGGCTCCGCTTGCCGTGCTCGATCCAGAAATGGCGGATCTCCTCGTCGGGGGAGGAAAGGCTTAGCCCATCCTTCACCTTCGGGTGCGAGAAGAAGGTGGGGTTGAAGTCGATGCCGTCTAGGCCGAGCTCTTTGGCGAAGTCGACCCAGGGTTTGAAGTGGTCGTAGCGGTAGGCGTCGCGGTCGATCTTGCCGAGCTCGTCGCCCAAGATCGCGTAATTGGCGTGGAGGTTCAGCCTCTTTTTGCCGGGCATGTAGGCGAAGCACTTGCGGATGTCGGCCATGAGCTCCTCGGGGTTCCTTGCCCTGCCGAGGTAGTTGCCGGTGGTCTGGATGCCGCCTTCGAGGTTTTTGGCGCCTTCGAACCCGAGGACGTCGTCGCCTTGCCAGCAGTGGATCGAAACCGGGATGCTGGCCACCCTTTTCATCGCCTCCTCGACGTCGACGCCGAGGGATGCGTAGATTTTCTTCGCTTCTTCGAATCTGCTCATGGTTTTACCTCCTGAATGTGGATAGAGCGCTTGACGATTTCCCTGCCTTGCTGGAGGGAGTCGATTTGCTTTGCTGCGAGCATCTGCATCAGCAGATTGCCGATCGCGGTCCCTTCGATGGGGCCGACTTCGACGGGGCGAGCGATCGCTTTGGCGGTCAGCTCGTTCAGGAAGGCGTTCTTGCCGCCTCCTCCCGTGATGTGGAGCTTCTTGAATCTCTTGCCGGTGATGTCCTCAAGCTCCTTGATGGACTTCGCATAGGATTCGGCGAGGGATGCGTAGACGATGTGGCAGAGCTCGCCTAGGCTCACGTCCCCGACTTCGTCGCGGATCGATTGCGACATCGATTTCGGGGATAGGAATTTTGCGGAATTCGCATCCACGCGTCTAACGGATGGGTTCTTGATGGCCTCTATGACCATCGCGGAGAATTCTGGCTTTGGGTCTAATTCGTTGCGGATCTCCTGGATCATCCATAGGCCCATGATGTTCTTCTGGAGCCGGAAGGAGTGGTTCAACCCGCCTTCGTTGGAATAGTTGTACTTCTGGGCCTCATCGCTTGAATTGGCTTGGTCTACCTCTAGGCCGAGGAGCGACCAGGTGCCGCTTGAGATATAGGGCTCATCCTTCTCTAAGGGGATCGAGAGGACGGCGGAAGCGGTGTCGTGGCTTGCGACGTGGCAGACCTGGAGCTGATAGCCGACCTCTTTTTCGATTGTTTCCTTTAGGGGGCCGACGATGGTGCCCGGCTGATGGAGTTCCTTGAAGAGGTGCTTGCTATAGCCTAATCTCCCTAAGATTTCCTCGTCGAAGCGGTGGGTCAGGCAATTCACGAGGCCGGTGGTGGTGGCGTTGGTGTATTCCTGCTCCTTGATGCCGGTGAGGAGGTAATTCAGGTAATCGGGCAGCATCAATAGGTCTTTGGCCTGATCGAGGGTGCCTTTGAGCTTATCGTCATAGAGCTGGTAGACGGTGTTGAACCCTTGATATTGGATACCGGTTTTGCGGTAGAGTTCCTCAAAAGGGATGAGGGCATGTACCTGTTTTGACCTGTGGCGGGCCTCATCGCGGTAGCAGTGGCATTCGCTGAGGCGGTCGCCGTTTTCGTCGAGGAGCAGGTAGTCGACGCCCCAGGTGTCGATGCCCATGTAGGCGGGGCGCTTGCCGAGTTTATCGCAGGCCTTGAGCGCTTCCTTGATCTCGTGGAACAGGTGGTCGACGTCCCAATAGAGGCCGTCTTCCTTCTCGATTGGATGATTATGGAAGCGGTGGACTTCCTCGGTGACGAGCTTGCCGTCTTCGAGGTGGGCCAAGATGCCGCGGCCTGAGCTAGCGCCTATGTCGATTGCCAAATATAGGGGACCCATTAGGCGATTTTCCCTTCGTGGTGGCCGCTTTCAAGAGCGACCTCTTTGCCGTTCAATCTAACGGTGCAGCGCGTGGAGACCGGGACGTCGATCTCATAGGAGATGCCTTGCCCGTCTTTCTTCCAGGCGGCTTTGATCTCGCCGTATGGGGTCCAGGTATGGCCTTTGGCGAAATCGATGCCTTCGCCAAGGACCGGGGCGAATTCAAAGGACTTGTAGCCAGGCTCCTTCTCTTGGATGCCAAGGACCCTGGAGTAGAGGAAATCGCCGACCGCGCCTGAAGCATAGTGGTTGAAGGAGAGCATGCCGCCGGTGCCGTCGTCGGCCCCGGAATTGCCTTCGCCGCCTTCTTTGATGGCGTCGAACCTCTCCCAGATGGTCGTTCCGCCCATCTTGACCTCGAATAGCCAAGAGGGGCTCTTGTCGTTGAGGAGCATCTTATAGGCGACGTCGGCTTTGCCGTGGTCCGCCAGGGCGAAAAGGATATAGGGGGTGCCGGGGAATCCGGTCCCGATGCAGTAGGAGTTCTTCTCGACGAGCGCGGCGAGCTTATCGGCGGCCTTCGCGGCGTCTTGCCCGCTCAGCATATCGAATTTTAAGGGCAGGACGTAGGCGGTCTGGAACGCTTTTTCCTTCATGCCCATATCTTCGTTGAAGAATTTGGAGCGGTAGGCGTCGTTGACTTTCCTAGAAAGCTCAGCGAACTTCGCTTGGTCTTCCTTGTTGCCGATCAGTTCGGCGGCTTTGCTCACGTGCATTGCCATATTGGATAAGGAGCAGGTGCCCGTGTATTTGGAACGCTTCTGCCAGCCGGCCATCGTCGGTTCATCGGGGGAGACCCAATCGCCGAAGTGGAAAGTGGCGGGGGTATGCCAGATGTAGCGCGATTTGCCGACGCTTAAAAGATTGGCCCAGAACTTTTCGGCTAGGGCGTACTTCTTCATGGATTCGTAGGAGACATGTATCAGTTTTTCGTCGCCATAGTGCTCATAGAGGGCAAAGGGGACAAGGACCGAAGCATCGCCCCAGAAGTCGATCGCCATCTTCGGCATCGTCACGGGGAAACCATATCCCTGAATGGGGATGCAGTTGGGGACGCCGCCGGTCTTAAGCTGCTCGGAGCGGAGGTCCTTGAGCCATTTCTTGAGGAACACGCTCATGTTGAAGTTCCAGCAGGCGGTCTTGGCGAAGAGGGCGATATCGCCGGTCCACCCCATGCGCTCGTCGCGCTGCGGGCAGTCGGTCGGAATCTCGACGAAATTGGATTTCGATGACCAAAGGATGTTCTGCTGTAGACGGTTCACCCGTTCGTCGGAGCATTCGAATCCACCGGAAAGCGGGATGTCGCTGTAGCGGACGCGGGCCTTGACCTCGATATCCTTGGGATCGATGCCTTTGACCCCGATGTAGCGGAAGCCCATGTAGCACATCCTCGGGACATAGGTCTGCTCGCCTTCTTTGCAGGTGTAGTCGGCGCCGGCCCTGGCGGAGCGGAGGAGATCGGTGTTGAGCGATCCATCGGATTTGAGTATTTCAGCGTGGCGGAAGGAAATCTTCTGGCCCTTTTCGGCCTTGAGGATATGGGCTTCGACGACGCCGGCGAAATTCTGACCGAAGTCGTAGACGATCGTGCCGTCTTGCAAGACGTTTTGTGATACGGGGGTCATCGTTTCGTGGTCGATGACGGGGGCGCCGTAATCGCAAACGAGGGCAGGCGTGTATCTGTTTTTGGCAGAAACGGCGTTGTGGAACCTGATGTCTTCGATCCGCTTGGAGGCATCGAAGTCCTCACCGTCATAGATGTCGACCATCGTGTAGGGGGAGTCGGTGGAGACGAGGAAGGATTCATCGGTCCCGATCGTCTCTATAGAGCCATCTTCATATTCGACGCGGATTTCCGCCAAAAGGGATTGCTTGTCGGCGGAAACGCGGTTGACGCGGGAGAAGACGAAACTTCCGACGGCCCAGCCGCCGGCGACATAGAAGATGATTTGGTTCTCTTCCTTGACCATATCGGTCACGTCATAGACCTGATACATCAATTGATGCTCATAGGAAGTGAAGCCGGGGGCGAAGTAGCGGTGGCCCGCTTTCTTGCCGTTCACGTCGAGCTCATAGATGCCGAAAGCGGTGGCGGAAATGAGTACACGCCTCACGCCTTTTTGCAATGCGAGGTCCTTTTTGAAGACCATTGGCTTCGGCGAAACCTTCTTTTCGGTGAAAGTGTATTCGCCATCGGTGATAAACTTGCCTTTCCAAGGGGTATCGAGTCTGCCCGTTTCGAATTCTAGGGCAGCGGTAGCCTTCTCCCCGGCATCGTCGACGGCGCATAGGGTTGCTTTGTACTTGGAAAACGGCTCTAGGGCAGGGCCGTCGTAATCGGCGCCGAGCTCATTGCGGAGAACCAAGGTGTATCCACTGTCGAAAACGATGGTTGCGCTTTGGATTTGGCATCCCCTTCTGTCTGACTTCGCGGAAAACGAAAAGTGAGGTGAGGGGTTATCGGTAATCAAACCTTTGTCGGTTCCTTCCACGAAAAACGAGCCAATTGTCAGCATGACTTTCTCCTGCCCGATGTCAAAAATCGGTGATTGCCGCAATAATAACTCATGGATTCGTTCATACGAATAAAATTGACTGTTTTGTTCATTAAATAGAAATAACTGCGGACACAGCCTAGATTTTGATCAGAAATGAACATAAACAATCACTGATTCACGATTTTGATTCCTTTGCTTGCCCACTCCTTGATAAAGGGATCTCTAGCGTTTGTGCATATCAGATCGAAATTCGGAAGAGGCGCTACACGATAGAGCGCTTTAAGGTCGAATTTCCTCTTTCCGACGATGAGGATATGCTTATCGGATCTCTCGAAAGCCGTTTTCTTGATTTCGACTGTGTCGAGGCTCGATTCGTAGGAGCCGTCTTCGCGGATGGCGGCGGCGCCCAATAGCATAAGGTCGAAGCGGAATTGCTCCAGCATGCTGCGCGCAAATGCGCCGTTGGTCGCATTCGATTTATAGCGGAGGCTCCCGCCCAAAAGGATCACTTCCACATTCTTCTTGTTCCCGAGTTTCTGGGCGAGCTGAATGCCATTCGTTACGACCGTTTTGTAGGTGAAATCGATCTTATCGGCCAACGCAAAGCAAGTGGATGAATTGTCAATGAACACGGTGTTGAATTCAGGAATATGCTTCGCGGCGATGGTCGCGGCCTCTTCTTTTTCCTCGCTGTCGCTCTCCATGCGAACGAAAATCGATACCTCTTCGCCGTTGTCCACGTGTATCGCTCCGCCGTGGGTACGCTTCAGCATGCCGAGTTTTTGCATGGCGCTCAAGTCCCTGCGGACAGTCGCCGGAGATACGTAAAGGAATCCGGCGAGATCTTCGACGGTCGCCCTTCCGTTCTCTTTCAAGCGTTCCATGATTCGGTTATATCTCTCCAGGACGAATAAGTTGGTTTTTTCGGCCATAATGGTTCTCCCTGATTTGGTTTGATTGTAACAAAAGCAATCACAAACAAAAACAAGCAATCATTTCATAATTGAAAATCCATTCTCGCGTGAGCACGCGAAAAACGATACAGCTTCTGCTTCTTTTTCTTTAAAAAAGGCTTTTGACATCTTTTTAGCGAATAAAAACGACAAGAAACAATCATGTGCAAACATTGGTCCCTTGTGTGGGGCTTTCCTCTTTCGGCAGGGGAATATATATTAATTGGCATGAAAGGAATCAAGCCCGCCCTCCTTTGCCTAGCCGCGCTTATGTTCTCGTGCGGCTCCTCCCTTCCCGCCAAAGAGGAACTGATAAACGTCGTCTTGGAAAAGGACGAGACCTTTCAGGCGGTCACGATGCACACGAGCGTCAAGAAGGGCGAAAGCGCGTTTTTCTATATCTCGCTGAGCAGCGGAACAGTGATTTCCGAAGTGTCGTACCCGAACTATGGCGTCAGCAAACTGAAAGATTATTATCTCCTCGAACTGAAAGACATACGTTATCCGATGGTCGTCAAGATCGGCGTATCCCTCCAAGCGATTGCCCTTCATGGCGAAGAAGAGACGGCATCCGTCCCGAAGAATCTTTCCCATATGCGCGAAAATGCCCCGGGATACAAATACGCAATCGCGAAGCAGGGCTATGCGCAAACCGGGTGGGAAGACGATTCCGGGAATTTCTATGGATTCGGATGGAGGATGCCGAGCTCCATCAACGACCTTTACCCCCATTATGAGAAAGAAGCGGCCGAGGAATCGTTCGGCTATTCGATACGCGAAGGCGGAGCGGTGATCGAAAGCGCACAGAGCGCGGGCGCGGATTTGGTTATTCCGTCATCCATCGGCGGGGCACCTGTCCGCGAAATCGCAAGCGGAGCCATCCACGATGATTGCGTAGAAAGGCTGATCCTGCCTGTTACTTTGGCCTCAATCGAAGCGGGATCGATCGTCTCCTCCTCCCTAAAGGAGATAACGATGTACGATGATTTGGGCTCCGTGTCCGATGACTCTTTCTCCTGCCCCAACCTTAAGACCGTGAATCTTCTGGCCGTCCAGGACCCGGCGTATTCCGGGACCTATTGGGATGTCTTTCAGGACAAAGTCGACTATCTTCACAGCATCAAAGACGACAAGAAAATCGTCCTATTCGGCGGGTCGAGCGTCCGCTATGGATATTGCTCGCCGGATATCATGGAGAATTTCCCGGATTACAAAGTTGTGAACATGGGCGTCTACGCCTATATGAATTCCTCTCAGCAATTCGAGGTCGTCCAAACCTATCTTAAAGAGGGGGACGTCATCATATTTGCCCCCGAATTCGATGCGGTGGAGCACCAGTTCTTCACTTCCGATGAGGTTGACCATCATTTCTTCAACTGCCTTGAATCCGGATATCAGGAAGCCGCTTTGCTCGATCTGACGAAAAACGAGTCATTCTTCGACGCCTATGCCCAATTCCACGAGGTAAGGTCGAAGCTCCCGCGTTCTTCCTATAAGAATGCCGCCAAATATTACGATGATGATATGAATGCCTATTCCTCCGATACGTATAACGTCTACGGGGATATGGTCTTCCCGCGTGCCGGGAACGCTTTCGAGGGGCGGATATCGCAAGTCGAGTGCGATTATCTCCCGAGCATTATCTCCCAATCCACCTTCGACTCCTGCAACGCCCACTGGGATGAGATCGAGGCGATGGGGGTCAAGGTTTTGTTCAACTACGCCCCCAAGAACATCCACTGTTTGACCGAAGCGTCCACGCTTGAGGAAAGGAACAAGCTGGAAGCCCTGATCAACGAAAAATTGGATTTACCGATAATGGGTGAGCTCGAAGAATCCCTATACCAGGCGAAGTATTTCTATCTGATCGACAACCATCTCACGAACGATGGCGCGCGCATCCATACCGAAAAACTTATCGCGAACCTCAAGCCGCTAATCGCCTAAAGCGAATATCCTATCCGCATATCGGGCGAAGGAATAATTGGAAACGTATGCCCCCAAGGCATCCGCCGGGACGTAGATCGAGGCATCCGTGCCTTTGAGGAGTTTATCGCCGATCGCGATCGAAGAAGGGGAGGGGTTGTGAATCTCGATCCTTTGCAGCGACGAGCAGCCGGAGAAGGATTCGTCTTCTATCAATGCGATGTTGCTTTGCAGCGCGATCGTTTCGAGGCCCGTTAGGGATTGGAATGTCGATTTCGCGAATCTCGTGATGGTCTTTTCGTTGAAAGAGTAGGGGACCGTGATGGATTTGAGCGCTTTGCCGGAATCCTTGAGCCCGACGATGGATGCCGAGTCTTCCCCTTCTTCGATCACGAAATGCTCGAGGAAGGAATTGTCGCCGGTCCCGGATTCGGGATTGATGAGGTCCGGCGCCGCCGGGACTTCGATATCCGTTTTGGAGCTGTCGGCGGTCTCGGCTTTGTAATCCATCACGAATCGCTTCGTGTTTTTGATCGCGCCCTGCGCGTTCAGGTGGTAATTGGTGTCGAAGAACCACTCCTTCTCGAAGATGGATTGATGCGGATCGCCTAAGATCCCGAAGTCGATATTGCCATTGAGATAATCGTAAAACGCATCCACGTCCCCCTCGTTTTCGACGGCGCTCCGGTTGCTTGGCGCGAACCAGTAGTAGGTCTTGGCGCCTTTTCGATAAGCTTCTTCGGCGAATTCGTTCATGTGGTCGATGAAGTCCTTTTCGATGGTGGCGTCCGAGAAGGAGATCATCTGGCTCGGGTTATATCCCCCAGGCATGATGTTCCCTTGGATCAGCTCGGATTCGATGTCGCCGTATTCGTTGAAGTATTTCCTTTGGTAGACGCCTTCGCCCTCCGGCTTGGTCGCGGAGGCGAGGTAGGAGAATTTCTCCGCCCCGAAATCCGAAGCGGATCCGAACATCATCTTCTTTTGGTCTGAGCTGAGGTCGCGCAGCCCGTCTTTGTTGTCGTTCAGGGCCTGCCATGTCAACCGCGCCGAGAAATAGGTGGACATCGTCTGCGCGCTTTGCTCGGGCGAGACGACGATGACGTCGTTTTCCCGCACGTGGGGCAACGCCAGATTCAGCATCACATCGGTTCCAAGCGCGGCGTACAATCCGAAATCTATGACGGAATACCCGGGGATTTCCCGCTCGATCAAGTCGCCCCTTAACCCGAACGGGAGGGCGCTTCCGCCGACAAAGATCAGGCGCTTGCCGCCTTCTTTCTTCAGCAGGTCCCTTTTGAGCTTCATCCCCCCTAGGAACGTCTCGCTGTAGAGATCGCCCTCCCCGAAGACGAGGGTGACCGCCGTGAGGGGCCAAGCCAAAACCGTGGCCGCGAAAACGGTGGAGACGATCGCTATTTCGATGGCTTTCTTCCTCTTCATGGTCTCAAAACTGGAAGTAGATGAACTGACTTCCCCCTCCCGACTGATAAAGCAAAGCCCATCCGGCGATGATCGCAATCAAGGCAAAGGACGTGATGAATATCGCGCTTTTGTTCCCTGCGCCTTCGGCTAAGGAGATCGCAGGCAGCCTCTTCACAAGCGCCATCGCCATCAGCGAGAGCGCCAAACGAATGGCCGTGAGCGCGGTGAAAGAAGCTTTTATCCATGAGAAATCGCCCCAGGACGTGAATATCTTCGCGATCGCGAGGCCGGCATCGCCAAGGGAGTCGGCGCGGAAGAATATCCACGCGAAGTCGACGAGGATGAATGTCCCGACGACCTTAAGCGCGGTTAAGGCCAACCCGCTTTCCCTCTGTGGGCGCCTCAAGAGGGTTTCGCAGACCAAATACAGCCCGTGCAGCGCGCCCCATGCGATGAATTTCAGGTCGGCCCCATGCCAAAGGCCGGAAATCAAAAACACGATGAACAGGTTCAGGCATTGCCGCGCTTTGCCCTTCCGATTCCCGCCCAAGGGGATATAGCAGTAATCGGAGAACCATTTCGAAAGGGAGATGTGCCACCTTCGCCAAAAATCCCGAGGGCTCGTGGATGCGTAAGGGGAATCGAAATTCTCCATCAAGTCGATGCCGAGGATCTTGGCGCTTCCCTTGGCGATGTCGCTGTACCCGGAGAAATCGCCGTATATCTGGAAGGCAAAGAGGATCGTGGCGACTAGGATCGCGCTGCCGTCCTGCCCCGCGATATCCCCGTATATCGGGTTGATGATCGTCGCGAGGAAATCGGCGATGACGACCTTCTTCAGGAATCCGGAGACCATGTAACGCCCGCCCGCGAAAAGGTTTTCCATGGAAAATGCCCTTTCCGATTTCAGCTGGGGCATCAGGCGATCGAATCGCTCGATCGGCCCAGCGACGAGCTGCGGGAAGAAGGATACGAATAGCGCGAAATAACCGATATGCCGCTCGGCCTCGGTGCGGCCGCGATAGACGTCGATCACATAGGAAAGGGATTGGAACGTGTAGAAGGATATCCCGACCGGAAGGATGATCGAGAGCCCATCGAACTTCCATCCTGCCCCGAAAAGGTTTGCGAACGACACCACCGTCCCGATGGCGAAATCGAGGTATTTGAACACGAATAGCAGCCCGAGCGATACCGCGATCGCCAACGCCAAGAACCATTTGCCCCTTTTTCTATATTTATCTATTGCAAGCGCGCACAGATAGCATGCGACCGTAACGCCTATGATCAGGGACAGGAGCCAATAGGAGCCGAAGCCGTAGAAAAAATAGCTGGCCGCCAGCAGCCAAATATAGCGGAAGCGGTGGGGCAATATGAAATTGACCGCGACGACGAGCGCGAGGAACAGCAAAAACCACAGGGAGACGAAACTCATTGCGGCTTCCTCCGCATCCGGATCGCCTCAACGATTAAACCGACGGCAAGATAGGCCATCGCGATTATGAGGATCTCCGCCAGCGTTCCGCCGAGAAGGTAATCGGAAAGGATGACGCCGGCCCCAAGCAGCAGCGACGAACAGACCAAAGCGAGCCCAAACCTTTCAAAGAAAGACGCCAAGGCGAAAACCAAAAGCGGCAGTGGGAGCAAGGCAAGCAGAAACGGATATGCGAAAAGCGTTATGGCCATAGGCGAATATATGATACGCAAAAGAGAGGCTAAGTAATGAAAAAGCGTTCATTTGCGCTCATTGTGATAAAATTTGCTCAGTTTTGCTCATTTTGAGTGAGTAATTTGTTCACTTAGAAACATTGCGTGCAACAATGGTGTAACCGCTTTCCAAATAAAACCAAGCAAGTCATATTAATCACAGCCAGGGCAACAAAGCCCTTAAAAAAATGGGTCGACGCGATTAGAAACGGCCAACTCCAATCGCATCGGCAAAACATCTAAAAAGGAGGTATCACTAGATGTTTGATAATAAACGCGTCCCATTATATCGTGGCCTAGCAGCGCTATTGCTTTCCGTTACGGCGGCATCCGCGCTAGGCATGGGCATCGCTGACTCTTTCAGAACGCAGCTTGACAGCGCGTTCGGCACCAAGAGCTACGAAATCGACACGAAGGAAGTCAAATTCACTTCCAAGTACAAGACCGCTGCCGAGATGATGAACGCCGCCAAGGCCCTAGCCGTCCGTGAAGGCGCCGAAGGCACCGCCATCCTCAGGAACAGGAACAACGTCCTTCCTCTTTCCAAGACCGGAACCGTTGCCCTCTTCGGATCCGCGGCCTACAACCCCATCAAATTCCAAAACCCCAACAACAGCGACGCCGTCGACCTCGTCAAGGCGTTCCAAGATGCCGGCCTGACCATCGAGCCGACCATGAAGGGCATCTACGACAAACTCGGCGCCCAATATGAAGACGTCCAGGTCGGTTGGAGCAAGGTCCGCAATTATACCTATGGCCCGAACTCCGCTCCCGGCGACTATGACACCAACGGCTTCCAGATCAAGGAAGGCCATCCCGGCGTTTATGAATCCGCCGGCGAAGCCCCCGCCGATTGGCAGGATAAGGTCAAAGCGGCCAAGGCCGTGGGCGTTTGCGTCTTCGGACGCGGCGGCGGCGAAGGCACCACCTATTATCCCGGCATCGCCCGCAACACCGCCGGCGAGACCCTCAACATCAACCCGCTGGCCCTTTCTCCCGAAGAGCTCTCCGTCGTGGCCGCCGCCAAGGCGACTTGCGACAAGGTCGTCGTTCTCCTCAATACCTCTTGCGCCATGGAAATCGGCGAACTCAAGAAGGCGGGAGGCGACTATGAAGTCGACGGCATCGCCTACATCGGCCTGCCCAACGACTATCAGTGCACCGGCATCGTCCAGGCTCTCACCGGCGACGTGAATTCCACCGGCGCCTTGGCCGATACCTACGCCACCATCTCCACTTCCGCCCCTGCCATGCAGAACTTCGGCGGCAGCAATTACGCCGACTACGAAACCGTCGCGGACTTCGAGGATTCCCGCTGGCCCGGCGTCGATATCGGCAACGGGATCGGCGGCTCCTTCGGCGGCGCGAATACCTATGCCGGCGGCATGTATATCGTCGAAGCCGAAGGCATCTACACCGGCTATAACTACTACGAGACCCGTTATTTCGATTCCGTCATGGGCCAGGGCAACGCAGCTTCGGCCGCCGGCGTTTACGCCAGCACCGGAACCTGGGACTACAACTCCGAAGTCTGCTACACCTTCGGCCATGGCCTCTCCTACCTCGCCAACACCCAGACCCTGAAGTCTGTCGACGTCGAGAATAGCGTCGAGGGCAACATCACCGCCACCGTCGAGGTTAAGAACGAATCCGACAAAGACGGCCTCTTCCTTGCCCAGCTCTACGTCAACGCCCCCTACACCGACTACGATAAGACCAACCTCGTCGAAAAATCCGCGATCCAGTTCCTCGGATCCAAAAAGGTCGAGGTCAAGGCGGGCAAGACCGCTGAAGCGACCATCACCGTCCCGACCAAGTACCTCGCCTCCTATGATTACAAGAGCGCGAAGACCTATGTCCTCGATGGCGGAGATTATCACTTCGCGATTGGCGCCGGCGCCCATGAAGCCGTCAACAACGTCCTCGGAACCGCCTACAGCAAGACCGGGCTCCTCGACGAAGAAGGCGCCGCCTACACCGTCAACGACAAAGCCGTCGTCACCAAAGCCATCGGCTCTGCCGGCACCTGCGACACCGTGACCTATTCGAAGTCCGCCAATGGCGCGATCATCACCAACGTCGTCGACAACGCCGACCTGAACTACTATCTCCCGGGCACCGTCACCTACCTCTCCCGCCAGGATTGGCAGGGCACCTACCCGAAGAACTACAACAAGGATGTCGCGGTTACCCTCGCCAATTCCTCCAAGAAGGCCGAATGGCTCGCCGAACTCCGCAACCAGCAGCACGTCATCGCCACCGATGACCCCGTCGAGAACCTCGATGGCGTGAAATTGGAAGATTCCGAGAAGTTCGACTTCGCCGGCTCCTACATCAATGACATCAACGATAAGTATTGGGATAAGCTCGTCTCCGGCATCTCCGCCGACAACGCCATCGGCGCCATCGCCCACGGCGGCAACCAGTCCGATATCCTTACCGGCGCCGGCGTCGAAGTCAAGGACGGCAAGTCCAACATCAACAACCCGATCGTCGGCCAGGCCGATGGTCCGCAGGGCTTCTCCGGCACCTCGCTCTCCAGCAACAACGGCGAATCCGCCGATGTCGATCCCTACTTCGTCGATCCCGAATCCACCGAAGGGCAATTCAAAGCCTGCGTCAACTCGCAGACCCTCCTCGGCTCAAGCTTCAGCCCCGATCTCGCCCTTGAGTGGGGCGACGTCCTCGGCAACACCGGCCTCTGGGTCGGCAAATACGAAATCTGGGGCGCTGGTCTCAACTATCACCGCTCCCAGTACAACGGCCGCAATACCGAATATCCGTCCGAAGATCCTATGCTCTCCTGCCAAATTGGCGCTGAGATGATCAAAGGCGCCTCGAAGTATGGCATCATCGTCGGGCCGAAGCACATCGGCTTCAACGATCAGGAATACGATCGCTCCGGCATCTGCGTCTACATGCACGAACAGAAGTTCCGCCAGACCGACCTCCGCGGCTTCCAGGGCGCGATCGAAGATCAGAAAGCCCTCGGCATGATGATCGCGTTCAACCGCATCGGCGCCGTCAACGCCTCGCACAACGTCGGCATGATCAAAGGCATCTTCCGCACCGAATGGGGCTTCAAGGGCCTGATCTCGACCGACATGATGAACAACAAATACTACTTCAACCCCGAAGGAGCGATCATGGCGACCGTCACCATGATGGCGGACTTCGCCGCCAACGATGCCTCCATCTCCAAAGGCGAAGGCAACGTCGACAAAGATTGGACCTACCTCTCCGTCAACAACATCAAAAACGACAATGCCCTCGTTGAGCAGGCCCGCCAGAACCTGAAGTATCAGCTGTACGCATTCGCCAACTCCGCGGTTGCCAACATCAAGACCAACCGCGTCGTCCCGTCCTGGGAAGCCGCCCTTAACGGCGTCACCATCGGAACCGGCGTCGTCGGCGGAATCGCCGTCCTCGCTTGGGCAGCTTGCTCGATCGTTCCGCTAATCAAAAAGGAGTTCTAAAACATGAATCTCATCAAGCGTCTTGGAATTAGTTCCTTTGCCCTCTGCCTCGCGGCAGTCCTAGGCCTCGTCGCCCTCATCCTCACCAACGTCTCCGTCACCGCGTATTTCGCGAACGCCGACATCACCACCCCCGTCCTTCTGCTCGTTCTCGGAATCGTCGGTTCCCTGATCGGCATCGCCGTGAACTTCGTCCCGGCGAAAGGCGCCGCCCGCAAGGTTGTCCGCCTCGTCGCCGACGCCGTCGTCATCCTCGTCGCCGTTGCCTTCATGGCTGCTGCCCTTGTCTACATCGGACACCGCGCCCAAGGCTTAGGCTACATCTTCGTCCACGACCCGCAGCTCGATAACATCATCGGCACTCCCGAGAACACCGCGGTTGCCGGATTGACCATCACCACCACGATCTTCATGGTCATCTGCTCGGTCGTCACCATGGTCGCCGCCTTCTTGCCCGACGGGAAAGCCGAAGAAGTCGCCGCCTAATCCCTCAATAGCGAGTCATCGCGATTGATATCACGGCCGCTTCCTATAACAGGAGGCGGCCTTTCTTTGATAGGATATCGTCGGATTCCGATGGTTCCCCATGTTGCCTCACCGATGCCAAAGGAGAATGAAAATGTCCAAAAAATTAGCCTTCAACCCCTATATGGCGAGCTGGGAGTACGTCCCTGACGCCGAACCCCATATCGTCGGCGACCGCCTCTATGTCTATGGGTCGCACGACACGTTCAACGGAATCAACTTCTGCCTGGGCGATTACGTCTGCTGGTCCGCCCCGCTAAGCGACCTCGGCGATTGGCGCTACGAGGGCGAGATCTATAAGCGCGAGCAGGATCCCGCCGCCCCGTGGTTCAGGATCACCAACGGCTTGGCCGCCCCCGACATGGTGGTAGGGCCCGATGGCCGCTATTACCTCTATTACTTCATGGGCGGGACCAAGATGATCTCGGTCGCCGTCTGCGACACGCCCGCGGGCAAATACGAGTTCTACGGGTACGTGAAATATAAGGATGGGACCCCAATCGGCAAACGTGGCGAGCCCTTCCAATTCGATCCTGGCTGCTTGATGGATGAGGACGGAAGGCTCTACCTCTACACCGGATTCGCTTTCGGCGGCAACCCGATCCTCCTCGACGGTTCCAAGCCGACGACCAAAGGCCCGATGTGGTTTGAGCTTGACCCGAGCGACATGCTGACCGTCATCTCCGGCGACGAACTCAATTATCTGGGCGTATTGACGGGCGAGGAAGCCAAGGGCACCCCTTATGAGCAGCAGCCCTTCGGCGAAGCCTCCTCGATGAGGAAATTCGGTGGCAAATACTATTTCATCTATTCCTCGCTCAACAGTCACAACCTCTGCTACGCCGTAAGCGATAAGCCGACCTCCGGCTTCGAATACGGCGGGATCCTCGTCTCCTGCGGCGACGTCGGGCTCCCAGGCGTCGAAGACACCAACCACGCCCACAATTTCACCGGCAACACCCACGGCAGCCTCATCGAATTGAACGGCAAGCATTACATCTTCTACCATCGCCACTCCAACAGGAAGCAGTCCTCGCGCCAAGCCTGCGCCGAGCAGATCCGCTTTGAGGATGGCAAATTCTATCAGGCCGAGATGACCTCCTGCGGGCTAAACGATGGCCCGCTTCCTGGCAAAGGCGAATACCCGACCTACATCGCCTGCAACCTCTGGGGCAAGAAGGGCACCAAGTTCTACTCGATGATCCCGCTTTCCAAAAACGGCTATCCCTATTACACCCAAGATGGCAAAGACCGGACCTCCGGCCCCGACCAATACGTCGCCAACATGGGCGACGGCGCAGTCGCCGGATTCAAGTACTTCGACCTCACCGGAACCAAGAAGGTCTCGATTAAGATCAAGGGCAGCGCCAAAGGCACCGTCGAGGTCCTGAATGAGGAAAAAGGCGAGCCGGTCGCCAAAATCGAGGTATTCCCGTGCAGGGAGAAGACTTCCTATGGCGCCGAGATCAGCCTCTCTGGCAAGCAGGCCCTTTACTTCCGCTTCAAAGGCAAAGGCAAGTTCGATTTCTTCACGCTGACGCTTGAATAAGAAGGGGCGCCGCGCGCAATTCGGTGGACAAGTCCAACGAACAACAACAAAATATGGGGCGGCAATCCGATTGCCACCCCTTTCTCATCAGGAGACATCTATGGCGATATTCAACAAGGTAAAGGACTTCTCGACCAAAGAGAACAAAGCCTTCCTCGATAAGGCGGAGGCCCTTAAGCCGACCCTTTTCGAAACGGAGGTCACCGCCACCCCCTCGAATTCAGAAGCGATGGGGAAAGGCGATAAGCTGACCGTCGACTTCCTCGACCACCAGGTCGGATATCTTCACTTCCACGCCGAAAGCGTAGGAAGCCCGGCCGACGCCCCCGCCAAAATCAGGGTCCGCTTCGCCGAGAGGAAAGGCGAATTCGATGAGGCTTGGGAACAATATAGCGGGGACGTGTCATCGTCTTGGCTCCAAGAGGAGCTCGTCTTCATAGACGAATTCCCGATGGACATCGAGATCAAAAGGAGGCACGCGTTCCGCTACGTCGAGATCTACGTCGTCGACACGAGCAACAAATACCAGGCGGCGTTATCGAACATCCATTGCGTCGCCGTGAGCTCCGCCGATTATAGAAACGTCCCGCCACTAGAGATTGAGGACGAGATGCTTAAGCGCATCGATGAGGTTTCCCTCCGCACCATGCACGAATGCATGCAGACCGTCTTCGAGGACGGCCCAAAGAGGGACCGCCGCCTCTGGATGGGCGACTTCCGCCTGCAGGCCTTAGGCAACTACGCGACCTTCAAAAACGCCGACCTCGTCAAAAGATGTCTCTACCTCTTCGCCGGATCGACCGTGAACGAAGGGAAGGTGGGCGCATGTCTATTCACCTCGCCCAAGGTCCAAGTCGACGACACGGTCCTCTTCGATTACAGCCTCTTCTTCGTCTCGACCCTCAAGGAATACTACGATTTCTCGGGCGACAAGGAGACCTTGAGGGACCTCTTCCCGACCGCCAAGAAGCAGATTGAATTGTCATTAGCCAACATCGACGCCAAGAACGTCGTCACCGACCATGATTACTCATGGTGCTTCCTCGATTGGGAGAAGCGCCTCAATAAGCA
>JAILKX010000141.1 GCA_024693415.1 Bacilli bacterium | reverse complement strand
GCCCGCGGATACTATGACCCGATCCCGGTTCAGCTTTGGAATTACATCGTCCGCATTTTTACCAAAGGCGACTTCGGAATCTGCGTCAACCTCGCCGAGTACCGCAACTATCCGGTCCTCGAGGTTTTCGGCTCGAAACTGCCTCCGACGATCCTCATCAACATCTATTCCTCCTTGCTTTCGGTCCCGATCGGCCTGATGCTCGGCATCTTCGCCGCCCTCCGCAAAAACCGCTGGGAGGACCAGGTCATCTCCACGACGGTCATGATTTTCATCTCCGTCCCGTCCTTCGTCTACGCCTTCTTGGTCCAGTATATCTTCTGCTTCCTGCTCGGCTGGTTCCCGCTCATCATGAACGCCGGCTACGATTATTTCTCCCCATCGATGTTCGCGTCGATGTTCCCGGCCGTCATGGCCATGTCCTTCGGCTCGATCGCCGGCTATACCCGCTATACCCGCGCTGAGCTCACCGAAGTCCTCACCAACGACTACATGCTGCTCGCCCGCACCAAAGGCCTCACCAAGGCGCAGGCGACCACCCGCCACGCCCTCCGCAACGCCATGGTCCCGATCTTCCCGTCCATCATCGGCGAGTTCATCGGCGTCCTCTCCGGCTCGCTCATCATCGAGAAGATCTTCGCGATCCCCGGCATCGGCGGCCTCTATCTAACCTCGATCAATTCCCAAGACTACGACTCCTTCATGTTCCTGTCCGGTTTCTATGTCTTGGTCGGCCTATTGGCCTCTATCGTCATCGACCTAAGCTACGGCTTCATCGATCCGCGCATCAGAATGGGGGCTAAATGACAATGAACAAGAATCAATTCCCCGAACTTCCAAAAGAGAAGTTCCAATTGGTCAACGAAAATCGACCCCTGCACGACAAGGAACTCGTCACCAAACCCCGTTCCTTCTTCGCCGACGCGATGTATCGCTTCTCCAGGAACAAAGGATCCATCGTCGGCGCCATCGTCATCGGCATCTTGGTGCTCTACGCCATTATCGCCCCGATGCTCACCCCCTATACGGTTTCCTATAACGACGGCTATTTCCGCTACACCCTCCCCAAGGTCTTCGTCTCCGAGAACATCGACTTCCTCGACGGCTGCACCAAGAAGACCCTGAATGAGACCTCCTTCCTCTACGACTACGCGATCGGCGCCGAAAGCGGCGAGAACGCGGTCAAGCGCCAGGAATACACCCGCGCCGAGAACGCGCAGGGCCAGATGATGTACACCTACCGTCAGGATTCCTACCGCAAAGCGGGCCAGGTCTTCCTGACCGGCGTCACCCAGGCCGAGTTCGAATCGATCCAAGCCTATCAGGACGCCAATAACGTTCAGATCGTCTACCCGATCACCGACCCCGACCTCCGTCCGGCCGCGACCCAGAACACCAACAACGCCAACTACTGGTACAAGACCGAGATGAGCGGATCCAACACCGCGATCACCGGCTATACCGAAAACGCCGACGGCACCTTCTCCTTCGAGAACATCTATTCGGCCTACGTCACCCCGACGCTCAGGAGCTCGCAGACCTTCTCGTTAGCCCAGGCAGTCAACCTCTACGACGCCGACGGCGGCTATAAGCTCGCTTTCGAGAAAGAGGTCGACGTCACTGAAGATGGGGCGACCGAGAAAACCTACATCCACCAGACCGACTATTTCCGCATCATCCTCGAGGACGATAACGAAGTAGCGGTGTGCGACACCGACGCCGAAGCGGCGACCGTGTTCGCCTACGATTCGACCAGGAATACCCTCGTCGCGACCGTCACCGGCCACGAGGACGCTTCCCTCGACGGCGATTACGCCTTCGCGATCCCCGCCGACCGCGACTCGGCCGTCCAAATCGTCCCGGTCTCTGAGGTCGATGCGGGAACCGCCTTGCCCTTTGGCCTCTATGAGTCCGAAGGCGTGCAGGCGACCTCCGTGTCTGCCGGCGAGGACTATTATTTCGGGGCCTCGCGCGGCAAGACGACCGCCGCCTCCTATTTCGCTTCGGTCGATTCGCTGAACGTCAATAACGTCGCGACCGCCGGCTCTTCGGCGACCCGCCTCACCTTCACCGCCAACAGCACCTCCGGCTTCGCGTTGAAGCTCGGCACCGACAAGCCGAACCTCGCGAAATACCTGAAGCTCTCCGCTTCGGGCAACGACACGGTCTTCGAAAGGGTGTCCGGCGTCGATAACGGCTCCGTCTGGAACTTCGATTCGGCCCGCAACACCATCTACACGACCGTCACCGGCCATACCGACTCCTCGCTCGACGGCAATTACTACATCGCCTTCAATTCCGATTACACCGCGACGGAAGCGGTGCTCGAAAGCAATATCGCAAGCGACACCAACCTCGCCTTGCTCTACGTGAACAACACGACCTTGGCCACCGAAGTATCGGCCGGCATCGTCTACCTCTCCAAGCAGACGAGCAGCACCACCTACAAGTATTATTACGCGACCGGCGGCTTCAACGGCGACAACTACACCTCGAAGATGCGCGTCGAAGGCGAGGACAACTTCCTCTATGCCTACGCCCGCCAGACCGGCAACACCTACGAGATCCGCGTCAATTACTTCCGCTATTATTCCTATTACCACCAGGCGGTCCTCAAAGACGGCATCACCGGCCCGTACTTCCTCTTCGGAACGACACACGCCGGCCAGGATATCTTCGTCTGCCTTGCCTCGGGCGCTAGGTTCTCCTTCATCATGGCGATCGTCGTCGCGGTCGTGAACATGGTGGTGGGCGCGATCTACGGCGCGATCGAAGGCTATTACGGCGGCAAGATCGACCTCGTGATGGAGCGCATCGTCGAGATCCTTTCCGCGGTCCCGTTCATGATCGTCATCACCCTATTGAAGTACCACATGGGCGGATCGAGCCAGGTATTGATCCTCTTCATCGCCTTCTTCTTGACCGGGTGGATCGGCGAATCGGGCACGGTCCGAATGCAGTTCTACCGCTTCAAGAACCAGGAATACGTTTTGGCGGCGCGCACCTTGGGCGCCAAGGACCCGCGCATCATGTTCCGCCATATCTTCCCGAACGCCCTCGGCACGATCGTCACGGGCTCGGTCCTCGTCATCCCGGGCATGATCTTCTCCGAGACCTCATTGTCCTACCTCGGCATCATCAACCTGAACTCGGGCACGATGACCTCGGTCGGCACCTTGCTTGCGAATGGCCAACCATATCTAGTGACCTATCCGCACATCATCCTGTTCCCGGCCATCTTCATCTCATTGCTCATGCTTTGCTTCAATTTGTTCGGCAACGGCTTGCGCGACGCCTTCAACCCGTCGCTTAGGGGAACGGAGGACTAATCACCATGGAAAAGAAACTACAAGTCAAGAACCTGCAGATATCCTTCCGCACCCAGGGCGGCATCCTCAAGGCCGTCCGCGATATCAGCTTCGACCTCTATAAGGGCGAGACCCTCGCCATCGTCGGCGAGTCCGGCTCTGGCAAATCCGTCACGTCCAAGGCCATCATCGGCATTTTGTCCGGCAACTCGATCGTCGAGGGCGGCGAGATCCTCTACGATGGCCAAGACCTCCTCAAGATCTCGGAAGAGAACTTCCACAAGATCCGCGGCGACAAGATCTCGATGATCTTCCAGGACCCGCTTTCCTTCCTCAACCCCATCATGCGCGTCGGCAAACAGCTCACCGAGGCGATGATCCTTAACGGCAAGGCTCGCCAAAAGAACGCCAAGGAGAACTTCAACCATTACCTCGGCCTCCTCAAGAAGAACCTTGACCTCGTCCATCCCGAGCGCAGGGAGCAGAACGCCGCCGACATCAAGAAATTCGACGAATTCTGCATCCTCTCCACCAAGCTCGAAGTCGCCTACGTCAACGCCTTCGACGAAGCGACCTCGCTCATCTCCGAGATGGAGGAGCTTTCCTTCCTCTACTCGAAGAAGCAGAAGGTCGACCTCCGCGGCTCGCTTTCCAAATTCATCGCCAAGATCGGTAAGACCGTCCACCCCTTCGTCCTCAAGAAGACCGAGGAGGAGCTGAATGCCTACAAGTCCTCCTTCGAAAACGCGAGGAAGCTCGGCAAGAACATCTCCCCCGAAGACCTCGACAAGGCCCTCCAGCCGGCGCTTGAGGCGTTGAAGGAAGCGGTGAAGGTCACCCCGCCGAACTATTTCACCTTAGCCTACTACAAGTACGTCAACCCCGACTTCGACGAGACCTCGATGGACGTCGCCTCCCTCGACAAGATGACGAGGCAATTCCTCGACGAGGACTTCATGATCGGCTTCATCGAGATCGGCTGCGACGCCGAGCGCTACTCGCACGAGCAGGCGATCGAGGCGCGCCGCAACACCATCCCGCAGCTCAAAGACCTCCTCGCCTACCTCGAGAACAACCCGACCTACGACCGCAAGGAAGCCTACGAGGAATTCAACAAGGCCACCAAGATGGTCTTCGCCTGCATCGACCAGATGGCGACCACCAAGAGGTCGATCGAGCACTCGTTCAAGACCTCGCTCAAACATGAGCTGGACCGCTATTTCTTCGGCATCAAGAACAACCCGAAGCAGCAGGCCAAATACGATAAGCGCAAAGCCAAATTCGACGAACTCGTCTCCAGGGGCAAAAACCCCGGCTGGCAGGTCGTCCCGCCTTACATCGTCGACCTCGAGCTCTGCCGCAAGAACTGCGTCAAGATCACGGCGAACCTCATCGCCCGCTATGAGCGCGACCTCGTCAAAGAGGCGAATTACGACCCAAAGAAGCACATGATCAAGACGATCGACTTCTTCAAGGAGCAGGCCTCCCGCCTGGTCCACAAGGTCACCAAGCGCGTCGCCAAGGTCCGCGCCCTCGAGCTCCTCAAGGAGGTCGGCATCCCCGAGCCGGCGATCCGCTACCGCCAATATCCGTTCGAATTCTCGGGCGGCATGAGGCAGCGCGTCGTCATCGCGATCGCTCTGTCCGCGAACCCGGACATCCTGATCTGCGACGAGCCGACCACCGCGCTCGACGTCACCATCCAGTCCCAGATCCTCGAGCTCATCAACAAGATCAAGAAGGAGAGGAACCTTTCGGTCATCTTCATCACCCACGACCTCGGCGTCGTCGCCAACATGGCCGACAGGGTCGCCGTCATGTATGCCGGCAAGATCGTCGAATACGGCACCGCCGACGACATCTTCTACGACCCGCGCCATCCCTATACCTGGGCGCTTCTGTCCTCGATGCCGGACCTCGACACCAAGGAGAAGCTCGACGCGATCCCCGGCACCCCGCCGAACATGATCTATCCGCCCAAGGGCGACGCTTTCGCCGACCGCAACAAGTACGCGCTTGCGATCGATTTCGAGCAGCAGCCCCCGATGTTCGAGATCACCGAGACCCATTACGCCGCCACCTGGCTATTGCATCCCAATGCGCCCGAGGTCAAGAAGCCCGCGATCATCGAGGAGAGGATCAAGCGCATGAAGAAGAAAGATGAGGAGAGCCGCCATGAATGAGATCAACACCCCCGTCTTGCTGAAAGTCGACCACCTTCAGCAGTACTTCAAAATGGGCAAATTCGAGCTCAAGGCCGTCGATGACGTGAGCTTCGAAATCCATAAGGGCGAGGTCTTCGGCCTCGTCGGCGAGTCCGGCTGCGGCAAGACCACGACCGGCCGCTCGATCATCCGGCTTTACGAC
>JAILKX010000122.1 GCA_024693415.1 Bacilli bacterium | reverse complement strand
GAGTAAGGCTTATTCGCCGAACTTCTTGATCGCGGCCCAGCGATCCTGCGCGTACTTCTCGCACTTGGTGAGGAGTTCTTCCGCATGCTCCGGATTGACGATCGGGAGCTGGGAGAAACGGGTCTCCTGCATGATGAAGTCGCGGAGTTTGCCGAAGTCGGGCTCGGGGCAGTCGATCTGCAGCGGGCTCTTGCCTTCAGCTTTGAGGCGCGGGTCGTAACGGAAGGTGGTGAAGTAACCGCATTCGACGGCCTGCTTCTCTTCGCGGATCGAGTTCACGAGGCCGCCCTTGATGTGCTGCTCGGCGCAGGGGCAGTAGCAGATGACGAGGGACGGTCCGTCATAGGATTCGGCTTCGCGGAAGGCCTGGATGGCTTTCGCGGGGTTGGAGCCAAGGGCGATCTGGGCGACATAGGCGTGTCCATAAGCCATCGCCATGAGGGCGAGGTTCTTCTTGGCTTCCTTCTTGCCGGAAGCGGTGAACTTGTTGATCGAGCCGGTCTGGGAGGACTTGGAGGCCTGTCCGCCGGTGTTGGAGTAAACCTCGGTGTCGAGGACGAGGATGTTGACGTCCGCTTCGTTGGCGAGGACGTGGTCGACGCCGCCGTAGCCGATATCGTAGCTCCAGCCGTCGCCGCCGACGATCCACACCGACTTGTCGACGAGGTCGCGTTCGTAGTTAAGGAGGTCCTTGACCGCTTCGTTCTTGCTCTCCTTGACAAGCTTCACGAGTTCAGGGGCGATGCCCTTGATGAAGTCGCGGTTCTTGACGTTGGCAAGATATTCGTCGATCTTGGCTTTGAGTTCGGGTTCGACGTCGTCAGCGGCCTTCGCGGCGTTCATGACGGCGGCGATCTTGGCGAGTTTCGCGTCGGTCGCAATCCTCATGCCGAAGCCGTATTCGGCGTTGTCCTCGAAGAGGGAGTTGGCCCAGGCAGGTCCATCTTTTCCGTTATCGTTGACGAACGGGGTGAGCGGGGTGGAGCCGCAGTAGATGGAGGAGCAGCCGGTCGCATTGGCGACGAGCATATCCTTGCCGAAGAGCTGGGAGACGATGCGGTAGTACGGGGCTTCGCCGCAGCCGGCGCAGGCGCCCGAGACTTCCATGTAAGGCTTGCGGAAGCCAAGTCCCTTGACGGCGTTCACCATCGCGGGCGGGAGCTGGTCGAGCTTCTCGGAGCAGTTGGCGTAGAGGTAATCGGCGCCCTTCTGCTGCTCGCGCTGCGAGTGGGTGTCGACCATCTTGAGGGCGAAGGCATCGGTGCCCTTGGCCTTCGCGGCCTTGTTGGCCATACATTCGGCGACGCAGAGTCCGCAGCCGACGCAGTTCTCGGTGGAGACCTGGACGCGGAACTTCAGGGTCTTGTCCTTGACGGCCATCGCGGGCTTGACGCCATTCTTGACGACCTCAGGAGCATTGGCGAGCTCTTCCTCGTTGATGAGGTAGGAGCGGATAGTGGCGTGGGGGCAGACGAAGGCGCACTGGTTGCACTGGATGCAGTATTGCGGATTCCAGACAGGGACGCGGTCGGCGATGGCCCTCTTCTGACGGAAGGTGATGTTCTCGTTCATCGTGCCGTCGAGGAGCTCATGCTTGGTGAAGGCGCTGGTCGGGAGTTCATCGCCGTCGAGGCGGTCGATGACGTCGACGTATTCGTCATAGTAGGTGTCGCCGGTGTCGGAGGTCGCGACCTTGTTGAAGGGGAGTTCGATCCACTTCGGATCGACCGGCACTTCGCGCAGGCCCGCCGGGCCGGCGTCGATGGCGTTGTAGTTCTTCTGGACGACGTCCGCGCCTTTGGCGGCGTAGGTCTTCTCGACGAACTTCTTCATCCACTTCTCGGCGTCTTCGTACTTCATGATCTGCGGGGAGAGCTTGAAGAAGGCGGCCTGGAGGGTGGTGTTGGTGTGGCGGCCCATGCCGCATTCGGCGGCGAGCTTGTTCGCGTCGATGACGTAGAACTTGGCATGCTTCTTGGCGAGGAGGTGCTTCATGCGGTTCGGCATGGAGGCGATGAGGACCTCGTCGGACATGTTGGTGTTGAGCAAGAAGGTTCCGCCTTCCTTGAGGTTGTTGATGATGTCGAACTTGAAGATATAGGTATCGAGCGAGCAGGAGATGAAGTCAGCGTTCTTGACGTAGTACTCGCTGTGGATCGGCTCCTTGCCGAAGCGGAGATGGCTGCGGGTCGTTCCGCCGGCCTTGCGGGAGTCGTACTGGAAGTAGGCCTGGGCATACTGTCCGGTCGCGTCGCCGATGATCTTGATCGAGGACTTGTTGGCGGAGACGGTGCCGTCGGAGCCAAGGCCGTAGAACAAGCAGGAGGTGTAATTGCCGGGGACGTTGAAGGAATCGTCGACGGGGATCGAGAGGTTGGTCACGTCGTCCTTGATGCCGACGGTGAATCCGTTCCAGTGCTTCGGGGCATCGAGGAAGTCATAGACCGCCTTGACGTCTTTCGGCTGGGTGTCCTTGGAGGAGAGGCCATAGCGTCCGCCGATGACTTCGATGTCGGCGCGGCCTTCGGCATGGAGGGCGGCGAGGACGTCGAGGTAGAGCGGCTCGCCCATCGCGCCGGTCTCTTTGGTGCGGTCGAGGACCGCGACCTTCTTGACCGAGGCGGGGATCGCCTTGGAGAGGAGCTTGGAGGAGAACGGACGATAGAGGTGGACCCTGACTAAGCCAACCTTCTCGCCTTTGGCGCGGAGCGCGTCGACGACTTCGGTCGCGGTTTCGGTGACCGAGCCCATGGCGACGATGACCTTGGTGGCATCGGGATCGCCATAGTAGACGAACGGCGCGTATTCGCGTCCGGAGAGCCTAGAGGCTTCCTTGAAGTACTTTTCGGCGATCTCGACCACTTTGTCGAAGTGGGCGTTCTGGGCTTCGCGGGCCTGGAAGTAGATATCGTCGTTTTCGGCGCCGCCGCGGGTGACGGCGTGGGTGTGCGGGTTAAGAGCGCGGGCACGGAATTCCTCCACCTTGTCCATCGGGAGGAGCTTCTTCCACTCTTCGTCGTCGATGAACTCGACGTTCTGGACTTCGTGCGAGGTGCGGAAGCCGTCGAAGAAGTGAAGCATCGGGGTCTGGGACTCGATCGCCACGAGGTGGGCGACGGGGGCGAGATCGGCAATCTCCTGGACGGAGTTCGAGCAGATCATCGTGATGCCGGTCTGACGGACCGCATAGATGTCCTGATGGTCGCCGAAGATCGAGAGGGCGCGGGTCGCGAGGGACCTCGCGGAGACGTGGAGAACCGCGGGAAGCAATTCGCCGACCCATTTGTAGATGTTCGGGATCATGAGGAGCAAGCCCTGGGACGCGGTGTAGGTGGTCGCGAGCGCGCCGCCCTGGAGGGCGCCGTGGACCGCGCCGGAAGCGCCGGCTTCGGACTGCATCTCAACGAGTTTGACGGGAACGTTGAAGAAGTTCTTCTTGCCTTTGGAGGCAAAGACGTCAACGTTTTCCGCCATCGGGGAGGAAGGGGTGATCGGGTAGATCGCAGCGACCTCGGTGAAGAGGTAGCTTTCCATCGCGGCAGCAGTATTGCCGTCGACGGATTTCATTGTCTTTTTGATTTCAGCCATTTGTTTTATGAAATCTCCTTAACGAATAAAGTATAAAATCTTTCGCGCGCGTTAACAATAATGAAAGCCCCTTAAGGGGCTTGTTAAGTATGATTAAAATCGTCATCTCTTATTGACTTGCTTGCCATGGGCGCCGCCATGAGGGGAACGAGAATTCATCGACCAACCGCCCGATAGCCCCGAATGGGTGGCCGCCTCTCCCCCGTTTCGCCGAAAAACGCCTCGTTCCATTTCGGGCGAAAACGCATACATGGGTCACGCGGATTGGCATTTTGGGCGGACTTCGCGTGTCCTCCCCTGCCCCACGCTAGAAAAAAGGGGCTGTTGAAAAACCTGCGGGTTAATTGACAGCCCTTCTTTGTCTCCGGGATTCCGAGCAATTAGTTCAGCGGCCGAACGTAATAGACGAACCCTTCCGCGTCTTCGGCGCGTTTTTCGTAGGTGAATTTGCCATCGACGATATAGCCGACCACTTCTTGGAGGTCTTTGGAATAACCCTTCACCCAGATGTCTCCATTGGGTTCTAAGCCGAACTCCTTGATCTTCCAGTCTTCGCTGCCAAGGTCAAACGCTTGATACACAAGGGTTTTGCAGTCCAACTGGTAGAGCTGTTGCTGCTCCAAATCAAAGGTATAGATGGTGTCTTCTTGGACGATTGCTCCGTCGAAATCAATCTCAACCGGTAACTTTTCAATCGTGTAGTTCCGATATTCGGGGCTCCCTTCTTCCGTTAAGAAGGTCAGCTTGTAGGACGCGTTCGTGATGACATAATCGTCGCCGCGATAATAGACGCCGCCAAGATAGAAAATATTCTCAATCCCCTCCTCGGGAAGGTCGACGTCGCCGAAAATGAAGTCGCCTTCCTTGTTTGGGTCGATAACGAATTCCCCCTTCTCATCAAGATAGGAGAATGTTGCATGATTTTCCCCAAATTCCACTTTGTAAATCGTATTGTTATAGAGGTCGAAACAGGTGTTTTTGATAATCTCCCCATGAATAAAGGCCCCGGTCCCTTCATAGAAGACGTTCCCATAACGATCGACGAAGAAATTCGGATACGGCACTTCACGCCCAAGCTCTTTCATGGCTTTGAACTGCGTCCCCGCGAGCATTTGCTGATACTTCAATCCTTCTTCCGTTTCTTTCACGAGGAATAAGGCGGAGATATCATTCTGGTCTACGCCGAAGAAAACATAGCCAT
>JAILKX010000079.1 GCA_024693415.1 Bacilli bacterium | reverse complement strand
GCGCGCCTATGTTACGCGGAAACGCGATGCGCTATAATATGGGTCGAATGAATCAGGGGAGACAAACCATGAAAGAAGAAATCATCCAATGGATCAGGGATACCGTCGGCGACGCGACCGTCGTGATCGGCATCTCCGGAGGCAAGGATTCCTCCGTGGTCGCGGCTTTGTGCGTCGCGGCGCTAGGGAAGGACAAGGTCGTCGGCGTCTTGATGCCCGATGGCGAGCAGCATGACCTCGATAAGTCCTTTGAGCTCGTGAACCACCTCGGGATCAAGCATTACCTCATCAACATCAAGGAGATCACCGAGGCCTCGCGCAAATCGATCCGCGAGAACGTCGGGCCCGAGCTCACTTACCAGCTCCGCTCCAACCTCGGCGCGAGGATCCGCATGACCACCCTATATAACGTCGCAGCGATGATCGGCAACTCCAGGGTCGCCAATACCTGCAACTACAGCGAGGACTATATCGGCTATTCGACCAAATTCGGCGATGCGGCCGGCGATTTCTCGCCTTTGTCGAACCTCTTCGTAAGCGAGGTCAAAGCCCTTGGCTATGAGCTCGGCCTGCCGAAGGACCTCATTGAGAAAGTCCCGGAAGACGGATTAAGCGGCAAGACCGACGAGGACAACCTCGGCTTCACCTACGATGAGCTCGAGGTCTACATCAAGACCGGCAAGGGACGCCCCGAGATGATCGAGAAGGCGGAGAGGCTGCACCGCGCGAACCTCCACAAGATCCTTCCGATGCCGAAATTCCCCTACATGGGCAGATAAATGGAACAGCTAGGCCTGTTCGACGCCGAAATAAAGGAACCTTTGGCTGCAAGGCTCCGCCCCGAAAGCCTTGACGATTACGTCGGGCAGACCCATTTGGTGGGGGAGGGCAAGGTTTTGCGGCGCATGATCGAGGCCGATCAAGTGTCCTCGATGATCTTCTGGGGCCCGCCGGGAGTCGGGAAGACCACCCTCGCCCAGATCATCGCGAAGCAGACGAAGGCCCAGTTTTTGAATTTCTCGGCCGTCACTAGCGGCATCAGGGAGATCAAGGAAGTGATGGCGCGGGCCGAGCAGAATCAGGTGCTCGGCGGGAAGACCATCGTCTTCGTCGACGAGATCCATCGCTTCAACAAAGCGCAGCAGGACGCGTTTTTGCCCTTCGTCGAAAAAGGGGCGATCACTTTGATCGGCGCGACCACGGAGAATCCTTCCTTCGAGGTCAACGGCGCGCTTTTGTCGCGCTGCCGCGTATTCGTGCTCAAGGCGCTTGAGAAGGATGACGTGGTTGCCTTATTGCGCCATGCCTTATCCTCCGAGAAGGGATTCCCCGGCCAGAAGATCCAGATCGACGATTCCTTGCTTCAGATGATCGCGGTCTTCTCTAACGGCGACGCCCGCATGGCTTTATCGACCTTGGAGATGGCAATTCTAAATGGCGAGGAGATCGAGCCTGGCCTCGTCTTGGTCACGAGGGAAAACGTCGAGCAGTGCACCGAGAAGAAATCCTTGCTCTACGACAAAAACGGCGAGGAGCATTACAACCTCATTTCCGCCCTCCATAAATCGATGAGGAACAGCGATCCAGACGCCGCCACATATTGGCTTGCGAGGATGCTTGAAGCGGGGGAAGATCCCCTCTATATCGCTAGACGGGTCGCGCGGTTTGCCTCCGAAGACGTCGGCATGGCCGATCCGCATGCCCTGCAGATCGCGGTCGCGGCCTACCAGGCCTGCCACTATATCGGGATGCCCGAATGCAGCGTCCACCTCACGGAAGCGGTGGTGTATATGTCGCTCGCCCCGAAATCGAATTCGCTTTACATGGCCTATGAGCACGCCAAGAAAGACGCGACCCGCGATATCGCCGAGCCCGTCCCACTCAACATCAGGAACGCCCCGACGAAGCTCATGGATCAGTTAGGATATGGCAAGGGATACCAATACGCCCATGACGAAAAGGACCATATCACGGCGATGCAGTGCCTCCCGGATGCCTTGGAAGGGACCGAGTATTACGCCCCTAGCGATCAAGGCTTAGAGGCGCGCTACAAAGAAAGGCTTAATTCCATCAAGGAATGGAAAAAGAAACAGAGGGGAAAACAATGAAGGAATCGGATTACAGGAACATGGTGTCGATGGACGAATACCGCGGCACTTTAGGCGCGGTGATCGGCGACATCGTCGGCTCATTCTACGAATTCCAATACGGCGCCAAATCCCCAAAGGAGACGGCGAAGCTTTTCTACCCATCCTCGGTCTTTACGGATGATACCGTCTGCACCGTCGGCGTGGCCGATTATCTCCTCCACAAAGACGAGCCGGGCGCGGATCCGACTTCTTATCTGCATCGCTGGACCAGGAAATACCCGAACGCCGGCTATGGCGGAAGGTTCTTCCAATGGGTCCATTCCGATGACCCAAAACCATACCATTCTTTCGGAAACGGAAGCGCGATGAGGGCGTCCGCCGTCGCTTATTTCGCCAAATCCGAGGGGGACGTGTATGCGTTATCGGATAAAGTGACCGCAATCACCCACGATCATCCCGAAGGCATGAAAGGAGCGCGCGTCACCGCGATGTGCATCTACAAAGCGCTGCATGGCGCTTCAAGGAAAGAGATCGCCGATTACGCGATTTCCGAATACCCAGAGGTCGCTAAGCTCGATTACGATGCGATGCGCGAATACCTCGGCCATGGCGACGAGATCTGCCAGGTTACCGTCCCGCAGGCGCTATGGGCGTTCATCCACAGCGACTCCTTTGAGGATTGCCTTCGCCTTTGCATCGCGATTCGCTGGGATTGCGACACCTTGGCCGCCATCGCATGCCCGATCGCCGAAGCCTATTACAAAGAGATTCCCGCCTATATCATCGAAGAAGCGCTCAAAAGGCTCCCTCAGGAAATGAAGGATGTCCTATTCGCGATAAGATGATCACCACGCGATGACGTTCAGCCCCTCCAATAGGAGGATGACGCCTAACGCCACCAAAATCACGCCGCCGAAGATCTCACTGATCTCATAATGGCCTCTCAGCAGCTTGCTGATCCATTTTCCGGCGGTCAGGCCAAGGAGCGATATCACGAAAGTGCACAAAGCGATGATGGCGAAGCACACGTAAACCTGATAGGTCGCGGTCGCCTGGATGTTGGCGGTCACGGTGATGCCGACGGCGAGCGCGTCGATCGAATCGGCGACGCCTTGGAAGAGGACCGATTTGACGCTGAAGCGCATCATCTTTCTCTCTTCGGGCTTGATGAGCCCCCTGATGCCTTCAAAAAGCATTTTGCCGCCGATGATGAGGAGCAGGGCAAAGCCGATCCAGTGGTCGTATTTGTCGATGAACTGCGAGAACGCCTCGCCCAGCAGATATCCGATGAGGGGGAATACGCCTTGGAATACCGCAAAGACCCCCGCGATGAAGAAGATGCGCCTCTTCCTTTCGCCTAGCCCTTCCATTGTGAGCCCATCGGTGATCGAAAGCGCAAGGCAATCCATCGCTAATGCGATGCCGAACATGAATGAGCGCACTAACCAAGCCATGGGCAAGATTTTAGCAAACTGGAAAACCGTTTTCATCTATTAACGTTCTTCATCTGCTGAAAAGAAAAAAAGAGCGGGGACGTGTATGCGAATTCGCCTAAAATCCGATGAATCTCGGAAATCGGATTTCCATATTTTTCATTCTGTTTCACCTAAGCCGCGGAAAAAGGGTTACAATTCCCTGTATGGGAATTAAGCACATCGAGAAATACGACCCCCGTTTATTCAAGGGGATTTGCCACCGCGGCCTCCATAACGAGCAATTCACGGAAAACGGCCTGAACGCCTTCAGGAACGCGATCGATCACGGCTTGACCTTCGAGCTCGATATCCATCTGACGAAAGACGGGGAGCTTTTGGTCTGCCACGACGACGATTTGGTCCGCACGACCGGGAAATCCGGCATCATCGAAGAGCTCACGTTGGCCGAGATCAAAGAGAATTACCGCCTGCTCGATGGGGAAGAGGTCCCTTCCTTCCAAGAGGTCTTGGATCTCAATCAAGAGCGCGTCCCGATCGTCGTCGAACTCAAGGTCCACGCCAAAAACTACAAGCCCCTCGCCAAAAAGGCGGTGGAGGTGCTGCGCCAAATCAAGGACAAGAAGACCATCACCTTGATCTCCTTCGATCCCCGCGCCTTGCTCTACGCCAGGAAATCCCCCTTTACCAAAGGATTGCTCGTCTGCGAGAAGCGCTCCGACGTATTCGCCGTCGCCCGCTTCTTCGATTACCTCGACGTCGAGGATACGCTCGTCACCCATAAGAAGACATTGGTATGGCGCTCCAAGGGGATGCCGATCAACACCTGGACCATCGAAAAGCCCGAACAGCTCGAAAAGGTGAAGGGCAAGGTCGATATGATCACCTTCCAGCATCTGCCGATCGAAGATATTCAGAAAGCGGGGGAATAACCATGGATCAAGAAACCATCAGCAAAGTCAGGGAACTCGTCAAATCGAGCAAGCGCATCGTTTTTTTGGGCGGAGCAGGCGTTTCGACCGGATCCGGAATCCCCGATTTCCGCTCGCCCCAGGGCCTCTACAACATCAGGAGCAAATACGGCGTCCCCTATGAGGTGATGCTGTCTCACGAATATTTCTTCGAGGAGACCGAGAACTTCTATGACTTCTATTGGTCGACGATGGTCGCCCCCGAAGCCAAACCCAACAAGGCGCACCTCGCCTTGGCTGAATTCGAGAAGCGGCGCCCCCACGACCTCGTCGTCGTTACCCAAAACATCGATGGCCTTCACCAGAAAGCCGGATCGATCCGCGTCCTCGAGGCCCACGGCACCACGCTTTCCTATCATTGCGAAGGTTGCGAAAAACATTACGATTTGGATCAAATTCCGCACCACGGGGTCCCTAAGTGCCCCGTTTGCGGTCGCCTCATCAAGCCCGACGTCGTCCTCTATGGAGAGCCTCTTGACGAGGCGACGATCACCTCGGCGGTGCAGGCGGTGAACTATGCCGACCTATTGATCGTCGGCGGCACTTCGATGAAGGTCTACCCGATCGCGGGACTCCCTAGCTACTTCAAAGGCAATGCGATCGTGATGATCAACCGCGAGCCGACCGATTTCGACCGGGTCGCCGATTATGTGATCCACGATGATATCGGGGATGCGTTGGAGGCGATACTCAAGGAGTAGGGCATGGGCAATTCGTTCAAGCATTTCCGCACCATCACCAAACATCGCCACCAGGTGATCAGAAACGCTTCCCACTGCGGCATTTTTTGGACCGCTTTGGACCATGACCTGACCAAGTACAGCTACGCCGAATTCCATACCTCGGCCAAATATTATTCCGGCACCCACTCGCCGATCTTCGACGAGAGGATGAACAATTCCTATTTCAGCCACGCCTGCCAGCACCATACCCACCGCAACAAGCACCATTGGGAATACTGGACGGGCTACTTCATGGGCAGGATCGTCGTCTGCGCCATGCCTTGGAAATACGCGACGGAGCTCGTCTGCGATATGCTCGCCGCCGCCAAAACCTACGACCCAAAGGGATTCGGGCCGGAGACGACGCTCAATTACTTCCTGAGGCATTCGGATGCCTTTTACATGGCGACGCTGACCCGCGAATACGTGAAGTGGTGCTTCGAGCGCTACCGCGACCTCGGGTTCAAGGGGCTCAAAAAGAAAGACACGAAGGCAAAATACGCGGAATTGGAGAAAGCTTACCCGAAATACGAAGTAATTTCGGAGCTCCGCATCTCCGCTTCCTTGCCACCGCTAAAATAGGTGTTATAATCCGTAAGACTTATATAAGGGCAGAAAACTAATATGAGAAACAAAACATTCATCGTAGGCTGCGGAAGGCTAGGCGCCTCCATCGCAAGCTATGCTTCGTCCCAGGGCGAAGACGTGATCGTCGTCGACACCCGCAACGACTCGTTCAACCGTTTGAGCGATGCGTTTTCGGGCTACACCGTCGCCTGCGACGCCACCGACATCGACCAGCTCGAAGACGCCGGCATCAAAGACGCCAAAGAGCTCATCCTCACCACTGGGGATGACAACGTCAACCTGTTCCTCGCCCATCTCTGCCAGAAGAAGTACAACGTCCCTTATATCTATGTCCGCTTCGACGACCCGGAGAAAGGCTTCCTGATCCAGGGCATGTCGATCAAGGCGATCTATCCGTTCCAGTTATCGCGCGATCGCTTCTCGCTATTGCAGCAGGGGGTCGATAAACAATGAAGATCGTCATCGCCGGCGGGAATTCCCAGGCCGAATTCATCACCTCGATGTTCAAGGGGAAAGAGAACCAATTGGTAGTCATCAACCCGAACAAAGAGGAAGCAGAACTCATTTTGAAACATTGCCGCGTGCCGGTGTATATCGGCGAGCCGTGGCGTAAATTCGTCCTTGAAGAGGCGGGCGCCTATGACGCCGACGTCTTCATCGCGCTCTGCGAAAAGGACACCGATAACTACGCCGCCTGCATTTTGGCCCAGCGCGTCTTCAACGCCAAGAAGTGCATCTGCGTCGTCTCCAATCCGAAGAACGTCGACATCTACAAGAGCCTCGGCATCGATTCGGTCATCTCCTCGACCTACCTTCTCGCGGAATCGATCCGCGGCGAATCGAACGTCGAATCCCTTATCCGCACGTTGTCCCTCGACAACGACAAGATCAAGATCATCGAGTCCGTCGTCCTTTCGCGCCACAAAATCGCCAACAAGAAGATCAAGGAGATCGGCTTCCCGCGATATGGGTCGATCGCCGCGATCTACCGCGATTACCACCTTCTGATCCCAAACGGCGAGGTCGAGCTCAAGCCGCGCGATACGCTGCTCATCGTCACCGCCACCGAGAATCAGAAGAAGATCCTCAATTTCGTCCAAACCGAGCGGGAAGGAAAGTAATCCATGGATCAGACGCCGAAGAAAGAGATAACCGGTTTTCGCCTTGTTTTTGGCTACCTCGGCCTCTTTTTGGTATTTATCGGCGTATTGACCGCGTTGCCGCTCGTTATGATCGCGTTCTATCCGAGCGAGACCGGGGCGCTTTTCCCGTTTGGGGTAGTGGGGGCCGCTGACGTCGTCGTTGGTCTCATTCTTTATTTCGCCCTCATCTGGAAGAGGAAGAGGCAGCGCTTCCTGCGCTATCAGGACGCGATGCTCCTCACCTTGACCTGGCTATTCGCGATCCTTTCCGGCGCAATGCCCTTCTTCATCGCCTTCCTGATGGGCAACACCAATTCCACCTTCAGCTCCTCGTTCTTCGAATCGGCCTCGGCCTATACATCGACCGGGTTAACCGCATTCGAGCAATACGTGGACTCGGAAAACGCGTTCTGCCCCCATGTTTATTGCTTCCACCGCGCGCTCATGCAATTCATCGGCGGCTGCGGCTTGATCTTGCTTTTGTCCTCGATCCTTGGCGGCCAAAACGGAACCGCGCTTTACGTCGGCGAAGGCCATAGCGACAAATTGCTCCCTAATTTAGCCCGCTCCGCCCGCTTGATCTTTGGCATCTACTCGATGTACACCCTCGTCGGCGCGGTGGCGCTTTTCCTCGCCGGCATGGATCCTTTTGATGCGGTTTGCCATTCGATGTGCGCACTCGCCGGCGGAGGCATGTCGACCCGCGGGGCCAACATCGCCGCCTTCCGCGCTTTCGATGGGACCACGACCCTAAACGGCTTGATCCCGTGCTCTTCGGTCGCGATTGAAATCATCATCGACGTCTTGGTCTGCTTCTCCGCGATCTCCTTCGTCCTCCACGTCTACATCCTCACCGGAAGGTGGAGGAAGTTCTTGGGCGACGATGAGACGAAGGCGATGCTGATGCTAGGCGTCGCCGGCATTATCATCTGCTTCTTCGCGGTGCTTGGCTATGCATATCGCCAGGGCGGGGTCGGCTTCTTCGACCATTCCAGCTCGGCGCTGCGCGATTCTTCGTTCTACGTGATTGGCTCAATGACGACATCGGGCTTCGCCAATACCTCGATCGAGCGCCTGCGCGAACTTGGCGAACCCGTCATCTTCATCTGCATCATATTGATGCTGATCGGCGGCGGCAGCGGATCCACGGCCGGCGGTATCAAGATGTACCGCGTGGTCATCATGATGCGCCAAGTCACCTTCGCCTTGGTCCATCGCTTCGACCCCGAGCATAAGAAGTCCCCGTTCCTCACCTATCGCCACGGCAAGACCAAAGAGATCACCCAGGGCCAGGTCATCGAGTCGTTCAGCTACATGATGATCTTCCTCGCCGTCTACTTCGTCTCGGTCATCATCTGCTGCTTCCTGCCGGAGATGGGGGTTGAGAATTCCTGCTTCGACGTCGCGAGCGCCATCTCGAACGTCGGCACCTCGCTCGACGATTTCGTCGCCTATTCGGTGAATTACCCCGGCGAATGGATCGCTTTGTCCTGGACGCTTGCGATCACGATGATCCTCGGCCGACTCGAGGTCATCCCGATCATAAACGCCGCCCGCAACGTCTACGAAGAGGCGGCCTTCAAGCACAAGAAGCGCATCTCGAGGCGCAAGGCGATGGCTTCCATCAACGAGGCATATTAATAATTAGGTATCGCGCGCGTGCGCGCGTGCATGATGATTTTGCTTGTTAAGGTTTGAAACGCATACTATAATTCCAACGTTGCACTACGCGGTGCGACGACATAGGGGCATGGTTCAATGGTAGAACAGCGGTCTCCAAAACCGTTGATGAGGGTTCGATTCCTTCTGCCCCTGCCATATTGAAAATGGGTTCTTGATACAATGCGATCAAGGACTTTTTTCTTGAAAAGCAGCGATGATCGGCTGTTTTTCGTTTTCTTGGCCTCCTGCCTGGGATGCATTTTGCTTTTTGAAAGCCGAAAGCGGCGGAAGAGGCACCGAGAGGGTGTTTCAATTCGCACACGCTAAGTCCGCACTGACACACGCAGAGAGGTCATTCGCACACGTTTTGTTCGCACTCGCACACGGGGTGGGCCCATTCGCACACGCTGGGCGGTTAATAGATGTCAAAAGCGCTGTCGGGGAGGGCGGAGAATATTTGCTCCAGTGTGAATCGTCCGATAGTTAATTTGAGGACTTCCTCGGCGTTCCGCACATCGATGGGTTTCCCATAAAACTTGCAAACCGAGATGCTTTTCTCGCGGTCGTCGTTGTAATAGGTAATCGAGTATCTTTCGCCACGATATTGGAATTCTATTTCTCTGCCGGCTTTGATCAATTCTTCTATGCATTCTCTTTTCATTTGAAACTCTCCCATTTCTTGTTTCGTTTTAGATCGCCGTTTTCGTCTTTATACCAGTGGTGCATATGAGGCACTTCCGGATGTGTTGATGGGTTACCGTGACAAGTATAGTCAATGTCGAGGTAGGCTTCACCCTTTTCGTCATAATACCTTTCGCTGACCACATAGCCGTTAATCACTTTCTTTATAACGGAGTTTGGTTTGCTTCTAGAAGGTATATTTTCTCCTTTTCCGAAAGCCGAGTAGCATGTGACTTTCTTTACGCATTTGGAATGGAGAAAGTTACATACACAACGAACATTACGGATGAAGCAGTTTTTTATTCCCGGTTTCTTTGAAGAGACTGGTTTGTCTGTGTACTCGCCACTTTTCTCTCCGTTGCCAGCCGGGATGTATGGTTGCGGCTTATTCCCGCCGCCAGGTTTGTAGGAATCGCTCATGGAATTCCTCCTTTCGGCTCAAATTTTCCAACGGGAA
>JAILKX010000078.1 GCA_024693415.1 Bacilli bacterium | reverse complement strand
TGACGTCATCACGAGCCGCGCCAACGCAAAGGTCAAAGCCGCCTTCGCGCTGAAGGGCAAGGGAGGGGAAGCCTTCCTAGTCGAGGGGTTCCACCTCGTCGAAATGGCTTATGGGCATGGCTGCCTCGAGGAGGTCTTCGCTTTGGAGGAGCCCTCTTTCCGCTTCGATAACGTCCACATCGTGACTCCAGAGATCATCGATAAATTGGCTTCCTCTTCGCACCCCGAGCCGATCGTTGGGATTGCGAAAAAGCCGGGTAGCGCCGCGCTTTCCAAAAGAAAAGCGGTGGTGTTCGACCGGATCCAGGACCCCGGGAACGTCGGGACGCTTCTAAGGAGCGCGCTTGCGTTCGGGTTCGAGGATGCGGTGTTTCTGCCGGGCACCTGCTCGCCTTATAACATCAAGGCGATTCAGGCGAGCCAAGGCGCGATCTTCGGGATCAATATGGTCTTCCCGTCCTCCGTCGAGGAGGGGTTCGGCCTTTTGAAAGATAACGGCTATCGCATCATCGGGACCGCGCTAAGCGACAAATCGATGAAGGCCGAGGGATATGCTTATCCACCCACTTTCGCCTTGGTCCTTGGCAACGAAGGGCAGGGGATGGGCGAATATGCCTTGTCTCACTGCGACGACCTGCTCAAGATCTCGATGCGGGGGATCGATTCGTTGAACGTCGGTGTCGCCGGAAGCATCCTGATGAGCGATTCCTACCGCCAGGGGAAATGAAGACGCGGGCATTCCGCGTTTTTTGTTTCGTCTTGTCTTTCTTTTAGAAAGAAAAGGCTATAGAATTACCCTGTCCAGCGAAGAGGAGCAGTAACAGGCCTCTATCCTTGACAGGGACGGATGAACAGTGAGACCATCCGAGGGAGCATGCCTGCGAATTCGCCTTGGAGGACGCTAAGGAAACTTAGCCGCTCCCAGCGTTATCGGGAAAAAGAGCGGACGCCGAATGATGGTTCGGCCCGAATCTGGGATGGCACCGCGGCCTGCTTAGGCCGTTCCCATAGTGGCGCCTTTTTATTTTATGGAGGGTCGAAGATGGACCTGATCGAAAACACAAAAGATGTTGGCGTAAGAGCCAAGTCGGAGCTGGAAAAGCTCCACACCGCCGTGGAACTCGAGGCGTTCTTCGCGAAGTTCCTCGCCAAGAAGGGCGAGATCTCTTTGCTCATGGGCAACATGAGGAACGTGCCGGCCGAGATCCGCGCTAGCTTTGGCAAGACCGTGAATGAGGTCCGCCAATCGGTGAACGAGCTCTTCGAGAAGAAGAAGGCCGAGATCGAGGCGGCGAAGCTAGAGAAAGCGCTCAATGAGCAGCGCATCGACATCACCCTTCCCGGCGCCTCCGCCAATCCCGGCTACAAGAACCCGTATTACGGCATCATCGACGAGGTGACCGACATCTTCGTCTCGATGGGGTATGAAGTGGCGGAAGGCCGCGACGTCGAGACCGATCGCTTCAATTTCGAACTATTGAACGTCCCGAAGGACCATCCTTCCCGCGACATGCAGGACACCTTCTACCTGATCGACGACTTGCTCCTAAGGACCCAGACCTCGGCGGCCCAGGCCCACAAGATGCTCGAGAACGAGGTCAAGACCCCGATCCGCATGATCTGCCCCGGCAAAGCCTATCGCCGCGACGATGACGACAATACCCATTCCCACCAGTTCGCCCAGATCGAGGGCTTAGTGGTGGACCGCAATATATCGATCGCGAACCTCAAGGCCACCCTTGAGCTCTTCGTGAAGAAAATGTTCGGCGAGAAGCGCGAAATCCGCCTCCGCTCGTCGTATTTCCCGTTCACTGAGCCAAGCGTTGAGGTCGACGTCTCCTGCTTTGCCTGCCAAGGTAAGGGCTGCTCGATCTGTAAAGGCACCGGATGGATCGAGATCCTCGGGGCCGGCATGGTGAACCCCAAAGTCCTCGAGATGTGCGGATACGACCCCAACGAGTGGTCGGGATTCGCATTCGGCGTCGGCGTCGAGCGCGTCGCGATGCTGCGTTATGGCATCGACGACATCAGGCGCTTCTACCAGAACGATGTCCGCTTCCTGAAGGACTATCCGCTTAAGTGAGGTCAAGACGATGAAAGTTTCTTATCAATGGCTTAGCCAATTAGCCGATCTAAATGGCGTCACCGCCGAGGAATTGGCGGACAAATTGACCTTCGCCGGCGCTGAAGTCGAAGGCGTCGAGCATCTTGCTAGCGGCACCAATCTCGTCATCGGCGAGGTCCTCGAATGCGAGCCGCACCCGGATTCCGATCACCTCCACGTCCTAAAGGTCAACGAAGGCGAGAAATACGGCGTCGCGCAGATCGTCTGCGGCGCGCCGAACGCCAGGAAAGGCCTCAAGGTCATCGTCGCCCGCCCGGGCGCGAAGCTCCCGCAAGTCGAAATCAAACCTAGCGTCATCCGCGGAATCGAAAGCAATGGCATGTGCTGCAGCTTGCTGGAACTTGGCGTCGACCGCAAGTTCTTGACCGAATATCAGCTCGCCGGCATCGAGGAATTGCCCCTTGATGCGCCAGTGGGGGAGGAAAACGTCTTGGATTACCTCGGCCTTGCCGACGTCGTGATCGATTTGGACCTTCTTCCGAACCGCCCCGACCTCTACGCGGTCTATAACATCGCCCGCGAGGCCGGCTGCCTCCTTTGCCGCGAGACCAAGATCCCCGCGCAGACGGATTACGCTTCCTATAAGCCCGAATTCGAGGTCGGATCGACCGCGCCCAAGTGCCCGGCTTTCTCGATCCGCATCGCCCACGGCGTCAAAAACGCCCCCTCGCCCCTTTGGATGAAGAGGGCTCTTGAGGCAAGCGGCATCCGCTCGATCAACGCGGTCGTCGACATCGGCAACTATGTGATGCTCGCCACCGGCCAGCCCCTCAACATGTACGACCTCGACAAGCTCCCGAAGGCGAGCCTCATCGTCCGCGATGACCTCGACGAGGAATTCTTGGCGATGGACGGCAATCGCTACAAGCTCGAAAAGGGCGACCTGGTCGTCACTTCCGAGGGCAAACCCATGTGCCTTGCCGGCATCATGACCGCGGATGCGTGCCGCGTCGACGACAATACGACCAACATCGCGATCGAGGCCGCGAACTTCGGCTATGCCGAGATCCGCAGGACCAGCAACCGCATCGGCCTTTCAAGCGATTCCAGCATGCGCTTCTGCAAGGGCATCAACCCGAACCAGGCCGAGGAAGTCCTCATCATGGCGAGCGCCATGCTCAAGGAAATCTGCGGCGCCGAGAAGATCTCCTCGACGAGCGTCTACGATTCGCTTACCCATGAGCCGAAGGTCATCAAGACCTCGCTCAAATACATCAACGGCCGCCTCGGCACCCCCTTCAGCGAAGAAGAAGTGCTGAGCGTCTTGAAGCGCGACAACCTGAAACTATTAAGCAATAAGGATGGCGAATATGAATTCGAGATCCCGTCCTACCGCATCGATATGGACGGCCAGGCCGATATCTCGGAAGAGGTCATCAGGATCCTTGGCTACGATAACGTCAAATCGATCCTCCCGTACTCCGAACTAGCCCTCTCCGGACTTACCCCAGCCCAGCAGAAAACCCGCACCATCCGCAACTATTTGCTCGCTAGCGGCATCAATGAGGCCTTGACCTACACCCTTGTCAGCAAAGAGGCGACGGGTGCCTTCGCCTACCTCGACGAAAGCGAGCCCTACATCCTCCAGAACCCGATGACGGTCGAAAGGGAAGCGGTGCGCAAAGGCCTAGCCGATTCCTTGCTCCAGTGCGCGACCTATAACGCGGCCCGCCAAAACAAGGACGTCGCCCTCTTCGAGGTAAGCGACATCGACACCAAGGGCCGCAAGGGCAAGAACCTTTGCATCGTCCTTTCCGGCAGCAAGCATAATCAGGGCAACCTTTCGGTCGCTCCGTATGGCTTCTTCGACGCGAAGGGCCTCGTCTATGGCATCATGTCGATCCTCGGGCTCGGCGAAAACCGTTTCCAGATCGCTCCGTGGTCCCTCGGCGGGCAGGAGCTCCATCCCGGACGCTCCGCCGAAATCAGGATGGGCAAGCGCCTCATCGGCTATATCGGTGAGCTGCACCCCCTCGAACTCAAGAAGCGTGACCTCAAGAATGCGGTGGTGGCCGAACTCAACCTCTCCTTCTTGCTGGAACAGAAGACCTCGATGCCGAAAGCCTCGATTCCGCCGAAGTTCCCAAGCGTCTCCCGCGACCTCGCGTTCCTCGTCGAATCCTCCGTCAGCTACGCCTCGATCAAGCGCGAGCTCCTCAAGACCTCGTCGCTTCTTAAGAGCGTGGAGATCTTCGACCTCTACCAGGGCAGCAACATCGTCTCCGGAAAGAAGTCGATGGCAGTGACC
>JAILKX010000015.1 GCA_024693415.1 Bacilli bacterium | reverse complement strand
AATAACCCACGAAATCTACGATGGAGGCAACCGTGTCGCAGTTTTTGAAGGTGAAGAATATAAGTTTGATAAAGTTGTTCAATGGTCGATAGAAAATCCTAAGTTATATACTTTGCGATCTATTTATGGAAATTCGGTCGTCGAGACGCGGATCGGCTTCCGTGACGCAACGTGGAAGGAGGAAGGTTTCTTCCTGAATGGCAAGAAGGTCAAGCTCATGGGGCTGAACCGCCACCAGAACTACCCCTACTTCGGCCCAGCCGCCCCGCAAAGCCTCCAGATCGACGACGCCGACATCATCAAGAAGAGGTTCGGCTGCAATGTCGTTAGGACCAGCCACTACGCCGACGACGAATCCTTTCTGGATCGCTGCGACGAGCTCGGATTATTGCTCCTTGACGAGATCCCGGGCTGGCAATTCATCAGTCAGGAACCGAAATGGCGCGACACCCTGTGCGATTTCGCTAGGCGCCTCATCGTTAAGGAGAGGAACCACCCCTGCCTCATCGCCTATGGATTACGGGTCGATGAGTCGGGCGACGACCATGAACTCTATTCGAGAATCCAGGAGATCAAGAAGGAATTCGACCCCTACCGCGCCTCCACCGGCGTCCGCAACTTCAAGGAGTCGGAGCTATTGGAGGACATCTTCTCCTACAACGATTTCTCAGGTTCCTCCGTGGACCACGGCCTAGACGACCCCTCGACCTGGAAAGGGGCGAAGGGCAAGCCGAAGCTTGTGACTGAGAACAATGGCCACATGTTCCCCACCAAATCCTATGACCCGACCTCCTGGAGGATCGAAAGCGCCCTCCGCCACGCCCGCGTCCTAGACGACGCCTATGGCTTCGATAACCTCTGCGGCTCCCTGTCCTGGTGCGCATTCGACTACAACACCCACAAGGATTTCGGGTCGAACGACCACATCTGCCACCATGGGGTCGCCGATATCTGGAGGAATCCGAAATATTCCGCCTACGTCTACGCTTCCCAAGGCGAGACCGGCTGCTTCGAGGTTATCTCGCAGATGCTCGGCGGCGACTTCAACGAGTCGCTTCTTAAGCCCGCCTACGTCTTATCCGACTGCGACGAGGTGGTCCTCTATAAGAACGAGACGAAGATCAAGACCTTCAAGCCCGATCGAAAAGACTTCCCCCACCTCCCCCACCCGCCCTTCAAGATCGACGACTGGATCGGCGAATCCTTCAACGAGCCGAACTTCAACGCCAAGGAATCCAAGCAGATCGTGGATGGATTGAACTTCGCTTCCCAATATGGCATGGGCGCACTGAGCCTCAAGCAAAAGCTTCTCATGGCCTACATGATGGCCAAGAAGCACCTCTCCTTCCATGACGTAAGCGACCTCTACATCAAATACACCTTCGCCTGGGGCGGCAAAAGCAACATCTGGACCTTCGTCGGCATCAAAGACGGCAAGGAAGTGGCTAGGAAATCACTGGGCCCCTCCACCGAATTCCATTACGAGATCGACCAAAGCAAGGATACCCTCAAAAACGAAGCGACCTACGATGCGGCCCGCGTCTCGGTCTACAAGAAGGACCAATACGGCACCACCATGCACTTCGCTGACGATGACATCGTCCTAGAGACCATAGGCCCCATCGAAATCATGGGCCCCAAAGTTCTCCATCTCGTCGGAGGCGGAACCTCGATCTACGTAAGAAGCCTATCGACCAAGAAGCCCGCGGAAGCGAAGCTCATCATCAAAGGCATCTCGGGAACGATCGAGATCCCCTTCAAGGTCGAATAAAGTAAAAGGGAGCCCAACAGCTTCCTTTTTCTCTATCCTTGGGCCCCGCCCGAGCCACCCCGTAGCTGTCGGGGCGGGCATGCAAATTCTCATGCAAATTCAGGCGAATTCGCATACACGTCCCCCACGGATTTGGATTTTTGGAGGACCTTGTGTGTCCCTATTCAGCGTTATGGGCCACGGCTTGCGGCGGGCACCCCGCAGACCGCTCTCGCTCATCTCGGGCGCCGCCCCGCGGGCAGCTATATCACCACTTGTTGTAGACCTTCTCGGCGAAGCCTAGGGCATCGTTGATCTCGACGGTTTTGCCATCGATCACGATATAGCCTTTGAATTTGCCGAAGACCTGGTGCTGGTTGGAGCGGATCAGCAATACATTCGTGTCCGCGTGGCGGTCCAAGACGGGGAAGAATTCCATCGCGATCTCGCCGGTGGCGCTGCGGAAGGTCCACTTCGACATGAAGTCGTCGCCTCCGCTCCTTTTGATCGGGATGTCCATGCGGATATCCTGTATCTTATAGGCTTTGCCGTCGTAGAAGAGCATGTTCTCGCTGGCGGCTTTGGTATCGCCGAAGCCATAGCCCAGATTCCATCCGATGACGTGGCCATCCTGCTCGAATGAGGCGCTTGACCAGAACCATGTGTTGCGGTAGGTCCATACTCCCCTGCCCCAATCGAGGACCCCGTAGGTCGATCGGTTGAGGTCGAAGGTCCTTTCGCCGACTCTTGCATAGCCGTTCGCCTTCAGGCAGTTGATCTTCTGGTTGTAATAGAAATGGGCATCCTTCTTGAAGGGGGTGGCGATGACCATGGTGCCGTCCATCGTCTCCTCAAGGGTGATGTCGCAGTGGAAATCCTTGCCTTTGAAGTTCTCCATCGCGCAGATGAGGCGGCGCTTATTGCCTTCGTGGAGGAACTTCATCGAGAAGCCCTTGCCCTCGAAGACGGAATCGCCTTCGGCTGAGGTCGAGGGGAGGCCGATCTTCCCCATCGGGAACCAGCCGATCTTGGAGACCGTCTCCTCGAACCTGGCCTCGAAGTCCAAAACCGAGATGGATGCCATCGACATGTAGCCGTTGTCGGCGATCGTCAAAGCGATGCCGCAGGAGGCGTTGCCGACGTAATAATAATCCCATTCCTTGATGCGGCTGGGCTTGGCTTTGATCGCTGAGCGGTCGTAGCGCTTCACGAGCGAAAACGCATACCCGGGTTCGGCCAAATTGCCCTTTTCGTCCAAAAGCGGACCTTCTGACATCAAATGCTGCTCACCCATGGCTATCCTCCTGATCGTTAATGAAATTATAAGGCGTAAAGAAAGCCCCGCGTAGGGGGCAATTGGGGATATCAGTCAAGATTCTTGGCCTGAAGCGACTTGTTGAGGCGGTGGTTCAATACGGCGAGGGATGATGCGAGGTTCACGTTCTCGACGATGATCCTTTCCGGCACGTCCAATAGGGTCGGGGCGAAGTTCCAGATCGCCTTGGCGCCGCTAGCGATGACGAGGTTCGCCACCCCCTGCGCCTTCTCGGCCGGGACGGCGATCACCACGATCATGATATTATCGCGCCTAATCACCTCGGCGAGCTCATCCATCGGGTAGACCGGCTTGCCGCCGATCGATTTGCCGATGAGGCCAGGATCGACGTCGAACCCCGCCCCGATCGATAATCCCATGTCCTCGAAGCTTGGATAATTGAGCAACGCCTGGCCTAAATGACCGCATCCGACGAGAACCGCAGGCGAAGAGCCGCGGTAGCCGAGGAACGTCTCGAGGTCATAGATCAATTGGCGGATCGCCCTGCCCTTCTTCGGCCTGCCGGACTCGAAGGAGACGTTGGCGAGGTCTTTGCGGACCTGCTCCTCGCTATAGCCGAGCTTCTCGGCGATCTGGGGCGAGGAAACGTACTCCATCCCCAAGTCGCGGAGCTCGCAGAGGTATTTCAGGTAGATGGGATAACGCTGCAACTGATGGCTGGAATAGGTCTTCATAATCAATAATCTATTACCGACATTGTATAGTCGCTTCATTAAACTTCAAGTATCCGAATGGCCTTTTCGCGCGTTTCGCGCGCTTTGTCGCGCGGCCGCGAAGAAAAAAGTTCCTGGCCGAGCCAAGAACCATTTGCCCTGTGGCGGAGAAGCGGGGATTCGAACCCCGGCGAGGATTGGATCCTCCTATCGGTTTTCAAGACCGACCCCTTCAGCCGCTTGGGTACTTCTCCAATTGGTAGTCCATCGGTGACTTGAACACCGGACCTTTCGATTATAAGTCGAACGCTCTAACCGGCTGAGCTAATGGACCATGGGCCCTCACGGGCTTGCTTATTATACGCGCCTAAATAGGCGTTTGGTAAAGTTTTCTATTTTCCGATCGCTTCAAGCAAGGCCGCCTTGAGCGCCTCGTAGCGCATCTTCTTCTCAGCCTTGGCGAAATGGATGAGGCGGGATTGGGGATAATCGCGGGCATAGGTGAGCTTTTTGTCGCCGAACTGCTCGCTCGTGAGGTCGAATTCGGCCTCCCCCACCACGTTGAAGCAATGGAAGGCGCCGTCGTCTAGAGGAACCCCATACACCTCGCCGCCGTAGATGTCCTGGACGAGGAAGGCGGTGATGGAGCATTGGCCCAATGTTTTGTTTTCCTTGCTCCAATCCTCCCGCATCCTCGGGGCGCAGGTTTCGGCGCACCAAAGGTCGGACAGGATATCGTAAAGGCGACAGGGGTCGCCTATTTTCCGAAATTGGGGGTCGATGGGCAGGGCTTTGGCGGCATCTGCGCCATAGAAGTTATGCCTCTTCATGCTTCGCCCTTTCCAAGGCCTTGTCGTAGCGTTCGGTGAGCTCGGCGAAGATCGTGAGGGCGATGACGGAGAGCAGCGAGAGGATGAATATGATGAGTCCGGCGACGCCGCCGAAGGATTCCAAGAAGCCAAGGTCAGGCACGGCTTCAAGGCTATCGAAGAAATTGACGCCGAGGAGGGCGATATCAAGCCAATGGAAGATCTCGACGAATTTGGCGAAGGATCCGCTTAAGGCGTTGATGGTGCCGAAGGCGAAGACGCCGTTGGAGATCATGAAGGCCAAAAGCATGGTGATGATCTTGATCGTCCCGTAATAGGCCCCGTCCTCGGGGAGGGCGAAGAGCTCGTTGAGGACCGAGACGTTGGCGATGAAGTGGATCACGCCGAAGATCAATGTCGCGATGGAGCACATCAGCAGGCCAAACGGCTGATAATGCTTTAGGCGGGAATAGTCGTAAACCGGTTTCGTCATATGGATTATTTTACATTCCATATCTATCCGATGACCAGCGGTTTCTAAAGAAAAAGCCAGCGGAATCGCTTCCGATGGCTTTGACTTGCAATCCTAATTATTCGGCAGTGGTTTCTTCGACGGTGGCTTCCGCGACCACTTCCTCTTTGCCGCCCTTTCCGAGGAGCTCGAGGATTCCCGAGATGAGGTAGAGGGCGCCGACGACGAGGAGGATGATGCCGGCGATCACGAAGATCAGCTTCATCAGCTCATTGGAATTCCAGATGAGGACGAGGGTGACGACGCCAAGGGCGATCAAGACGGCGGCGACGATATAAGGGACAAGGCAGCCGATCTTCGCTTCCTTGGGGGCGCGGACCACGTAGGTGGTCGCGTAGATGAAGTAGATGCCGCCGGCCACGACGAGGATCAAGCCGATCATGAGGGCGATGAAGTTGAAGACCGCGAGGATCTCGGCTCCGCCGTAATCCTTGAACTGGGCGCCGGCGACGCAGAAGGCGATGCCGAGGGCGAG
>JAILKX010000225.1 GCA_024693415.1 Bacilli bacterium | reverse complement strand
CGCGACCTCTTAAGCCAAGGCTATTCCAAACAGGAAATCGCCGAGGCGCTGAATGAAATGGAGGGTATCCATGATTGAAATCAGAGATTTGGGCAAGGATTTCGATACTGTGCATGCCGTATCGCATCTGAACCTGACCATCGAACCGGGAATCGCCGCGCTCGTCGGCGAGAACGGCGCGGGGAAATCGACCCTGCTCCGCCTGCTTTCCGGCATTCTCACGCCGTCTTATGGCGGCGCCTACATCGACGGCAATCCCGTCGAAAGCAAAGAGGCGAAGGAGAAGGTCTTCTTCCTTTCCGATTCGCCCAGCATCCCGACCAACGCCTTCGCGAAGGATATCGTTGAGCTCTATTCCTGCTTCTACGACATCGATGTTAATCGCTTCTACGGCCTCATGAAGAAGTTCAACCTTCCGACCGACAGAAGGCTCTCGACCTTCTCCAAAGGCATGAAGCGCCAGCTCTTCATTTTCCTCTCAATTTCGATACACGTCCCCTATCTTTTGATGGATGAGGCCTTCGACGGACTCGATCCCGTGGTCCTCGATATCATCAAAGGGGAACTTCTCGAGGAACGCGAAAAGGGCAAGACCCTCATCCTTTCCTCGCACAACATGTCGACGCTCGAAAGGCTTGCCGACCGCTTCATCGTCCTCTTCAAGGGACAGCTTGGGCAGAGCAAGGAGGTCGAGCACCTCGGCGAGACCCTCATGAAGTTCCAGGCGATCTTCCCGACCGAGGTCAAGCAAGAGGACCTCGAGTCCGCCGGGCTCACCGTCATCAGCTTCCGCAAGGTCGGCTCGATCCTCAATTTCGTGATCTCGGGCTCCGAAAAGGAAGCGGAGCTCATCAAGGAACGCTTCAACCCGACGCTACTAGAGAACGTCCCGCTCGACGAAGACGAGACGATGCGCATGGAAATGCTGCTCACCAGAAAGAGGATGGAAGACCATGAATAAGAAGTATTTCATCCACGAGATCAAATCGCATCTCACCCTCGTCATCATCTTCTTGGTGGTGACTTGCTCCATCGCCGCGATCGCCGGCTTCAGCGTCCCCTATTACAACACGGTCCACCACAACGCCTACCAAGGCCAGGACATGGCCTATCAGTTGGGCACAGTCCCCGCGATGATCGGCTTCTCGAGCGTCTGCGCGCTCTTGCTTGCGACCTTCATGCCGCTTTCGACCTTCCACTACCGCCTCAAGGCCAACGAAGCTGACCTCTACCTCCAGACCCCGTTCAAGCCGAACCGCTTCCGCTGGCAGAGGATCCTCTTCGGGCTAGGCCTCGTATTGGCCCTCACCACGGTCTTGTTCTGGTTCGAGATCCTCGTGTTCTCGCTCAGCTCCCTCCGCCCGCTCCCGGAATCCTACTATCTCGATGGCAGCGGCTCCTGGGTCGAATACACCCGCGCCTCGCTCAATTACGGCTACATCGCCCTCGCCTTCGTCTATATCCTATTCGGCGCCGCCGCCCAATACTTCATCTCCTCCTTCGCGGTCGCCGCCGGCAAAAACGTCGTCTATTCCTTGATCGGACTCGCCCTGTTCCAAGGGTTGCTTGGTTCCTTCCCGGCCGCGATATTCGGCTACATCACCAACTTCATCCCGGACGCGAATTATTTCGACTACACCTACCCAAGCCTTTGCCTGAACCTCTCGATGGTCAATCCCGGCGTGATGATCTTCACGATCTTCTACCCGCTGATCCAGGGCAGGCAAATCTTCTCTGGCGACTGGTACCCCTCGGTCCTCATCATCGGCCAGGTCCTCTATTTCGTCCTCGCCGGCGGGCTCGCCGCGTATCTATTCCTCGCGAAGGAGCCTTCGGGCGAGCACGCCGGAAAACTCGGCTTCCACCCGCGCTGGTTCCTGCCTCTTTACCATATCGGCAACGCCATCACCGGCCTCACCTCCGTCAGCGGCCTCTCCGTAATCGGCTCGGTCTTCACCGGAGCCATCCTGAGCTCGTTGATCCTAGGCCTCGTCCTCTGGGGATTCCGCTACTACCTGATCCTCGCCCTCTGCAAGGCGAGCTTCAAATTCAAGAAGTCCGACTGGATATGGTTCGCCTCGGTCATGGCCTTCGTCCTGCTCACCACGATCGCCGGCATCGTCGGGAACGCGCTCATCTAGTTTTCGCGCAACGAAATCTTCATTTCGTCCAAAACCTTTAGGATTTTCGCGCGCGTTATGCAATAATAACGGGCGATTAGGAGGAAAGACCCATGAAGAACATGGTCTACATTCAATCCGGAGGACCCACTTCGGTAATCAATTCGTCGCTCTACGGCGCCTTCAAAGAGGCGGTCCGCCACCCTGAGGAAATCGACCACATCTACGGTTCCATCAACGGGATCGAAGGCCTCATCGAGGGCAAGCTCTTCGACTTAAGGGAAGAGAACCCCGAGGATGTCGAGCTCCTCATCCAGACCCCGGGCGCAGCCCTCGGCACCACCAGGAGGAAGCTCCCCCAGGACATCAAGGATCCCATCTACATGGAGATCGTCCGCAACATGCAGAAATTCCAGATCAAGTACGTTCTCGTCAACGGCGGCAACGACTCGATGGACACCTGCAACAAGATCGCGATGCTCTGCGATGACCTGAACCTCGACGTCCGCGTCATCGGAGTCCCCAAAACCATCGATAACGATCTCGCCTGCACCGACCATACCTTAGGCTATGCCTCGGCCGCCAAAGTCGTCATCAACACCGTCTACTCGATCTCCAAAGACGCCGCCTGCTACAAGAAGGGCAAAGTCCATATCGTCGAAGCGATGGGCAGAAACGTCGGCTGGCTCGCCGCAAGCGCCGACATCGTCCCCGACGATGGCCGCCCCGACCTCATCTACCTCCCCGAGAACGAATTCGACGTCGATCAGTTCGTCAAAGACGTCTCCGCCGTCTTCAAGAAGAAGGGCTATGCGATCGTCGTCATCTCCGAAGGCATCACCTTCGATAGGGGCGAATCCGACGAAGTCGACTCCTTCGGCCACGCCCAGCTCTCCGGCGCCGGCGCCGCCCTCGCCGCAGTCCTTAAGGAAAAGGCGGGACTAGGCTCCCGCGTCGTCGAGCTCTCGCTCATGCAGCGCGCCAACCCGTTCCTGCTCTCCCGCAACGACCGCGATGAGGCGATCGAAGTCGGCAAAGCCGCCGTCGAAGCCGCCCTCGCAGGCGAAACCGGCAAGATGATCGTCATGAAGAGGGTCTCCAACAAACCCTACATCGGCAGGTTCGAGCTCGCCCCCGTAAGCGAAGTCGCCAACGCCGAAAGAAGGATCCCCGCCGAATTCATGAAGGACAACACCCGCATGTCGGATGCCTTCAGGGAATACCTCCGCCCCTTGATCGAAGGCAACGTCCACCTCAAGTACCGCGGCGGCATCGTCCTCCTCACCGACTTCAAAAAGAAGCTCATCAAAGCCTGACATAGGCCATCAAGCGTCTAGTCATCCTAGACGCTTTTTTTGTCCCTGGCCCCTGCCCGAGCTTGCCCATCAAGCTGTCGGGGCAGGCCCGCCGAACCCCGAGCCATAAAGCCCTGCCATCCATGCCAAAAACAAGCGAATTCGCATACATGGGTCGCACGGATTTACATTTTTAGGCTTGTTTTGGGAGGTCGAGGGCGAGCTGCTGGTAATAGCTCTCGGCCGGGAAGAAATTGCAGAGTTTGTCGATCGCGACGTCGGCGATGCTTTTGCCATGCTCCGATAAGGCGATCTCGATCTGGACCGCGTCTAGGAGGTCGTTGTAATAGATGGCGCCATCGGTGCGGCCGCAGAGGTCCTCGAGGTAATGATCGACGAGCTCATGGAGTTCGCATTGGTCGTCTTGGTAGTCGACCTTGACCGCGAATTTATGGTCTTTGACGCCGTCGCGCACCTCCTCGAATTTCGGGAAGGCGGTTGTGCCGTTGACGTATCCCACGGTGATCTCCTCGGCTAAACCGAGCAAAAAGAAGCGCCTAGCGAGCCTTACGAAGTCGTCGGTTTTGAAAATGACGGTTTTCCTCATTTGCTTAATTATAGGATCCGGGCGACGATTAGAGTAGTTTTTTCGCCTCTTAGAGGCGATAATATGCACGTTATGAAAACGAAGAAAACGAAGAATGTCATGACCATCCAAGAGAGGGTCGGACTGCTTTACGGCGATGGGTTCTGGAAGGTTAGAGGCGTGAAGAGCCTCGGCCTCCCGGGCATCGAAATGCACGATGGGCCCTTGGGTTTGCGCATCCCGGAGAATCCGAGCAACATCACGGATATGGGCGCGGCGAAACCCGCGACCTGCTACCCCTCCCCCGCTCTTTTGGCCTGCTCCTTCGACCGCAACCTGCTCAACGAATACGGCAAGACCATCGGCCTAGAATGCCGCCAGAACAACACCAATATCCTTTTGGGGCCGGGCGTGAACATCAAGCGCAACCCGCTCTGCGGCCGCAACTTCGAATACTATTCCGAAGACCCCTTGCTCTCGGGCAAGCTCGGCGCCGCCTTCGTCAAAGGCCTCCAAAGCCAAGGCGTCGGCGCATGCGTGAAACACTTCGCCTGCAACAACCAGGAATATTTCCGCATGGTCAACGACTCGGTCGTCGATGAGCGCGCCCTCCACGAAATCTACCTGAAGCCATTCGAGATCGTCGTCAAGGAAGGCAATCCCGCGGCGATCATGGCCTCTTACAACAAGATCAACGGCATCTACGCCTGCGATAACGCCCACCTGCTCCTTGACACCCTCAAGGAAAAATGGAGGTATGGCGGGGTCGTGATGTCCGATTGGGGCGCCTGCAACGACTACCTTTTGAACCATAACCATGGCTTAGACCTCGAGATGCCCGGCACGGTCGATCGGAAAAAAGACCTCCTGCGCGCGATCAGGCACAACAAGATCGTGACCCGCCGCGTCGTCGAAAGTTCGGACAGGGTCAGGAAGATGCTCGAGAAGTACGGCCACCCCGCCGAAACCCCCGCCATCGCCCAGAAAGACCTGCACGCGTTCGCCCTCAAGGCGGCGAAAGAGAGCATCGTCCTGCTCAAAAACGATGCCATGCTCCCCTTCAAAAACTATAAGGACACCTGCGTCATCGGCGAATTCGCGAGGACCCCGCGCTACCAAGGCGCCGGCAGCTCGATCGTAAACGCCAAGCCCATTTCCTTCCTCGAGGCCACCAAGGAATTCGATCTCCCCTTCGGCGCCGGCTTCACGATGGAGGACAAACAAGACGATTCGCTCTACGTCGAGGCGATGGACCTCGCCAACAAGAGCAAGAAGGTCATATTGTTCCTCGGCATCCCGCCGAAGATGGAATCGGAAGGATATGACCGCTCCACCCTCTGCCTCCCCGACAACCAGCTCCGTTTATTCGACGCCCTCTATAAAATCAACCCGAACATCGTGGTCGTCCTCTCCTGCGGCGCCCCGGTCGAGATGCCGTTCAAGGACCGCGCCAAGGCGATCGTCTTGACCTATCTTGCCGGCGAAGCCTGCGGCGAGGCCGTGAGCGATATCCTCCTCGGCAACGCCAACCCGAGCGGCAAGCTCAGCGAATCCTGGCCGATCCATTTCGCCAATTGCCCGAACTTCGGCTTCTATCCGGGCTCGGAAGTCCAATCGCTCTACCGCGAATCGATCTACGTCGGCTACCGCTATTACCTGACCGCCGGAGTGCCCGTCAATTTCCCATTCGGCTTCGGCCTCTCCTACTCGAAGTTCAAGTTCACCAAACCGGCTTTATCGAGCACGACCCTCGACGAGGATTGCGCGATCAAAGTCTCCTTCGAGGTCAGCAACGTCTCCAAGCGCGACGGCGCGGTCGTCATCCAAATCTACATCGAGCCGCAGGGCGGCAATTCGTTCAAACCCCTCAGAACCCTCATCAATTTCGATAAGCTGTTCCTAAAAGCCGGCGAAACGAAGACCTTTGAATTCAAGGTGAACCACGCCGATTTCGCCCATTACGACACCGTGAGCCACTCCTTCAAAGTCGAAGGCGGGACCTATGCGATCCAAGTCGGCGACTCCTGCGAGAGCATCCTCCAGCAGGCGAAGATCAAGGTGGTCTCCCACGACGCCTTCACCTCCAAGAAGCAGAGCTGCCCCGTCTACTACAACCCGACCAAAGAGGGCTTCATCCAGTATGAGAACGACTTCGAATACCTGCTCGGCAGGCCTTTGAAGCTCGCACCCGACCCCCGCACCCCGCCCTACACCGAGAATTCGACCATCTCCGACATCTCGGGGACCGGGATCGGCAAGAAGCTCGTCAAGAAGATCAGCGGACTGAACCCCGACCCCAAGAACATGGACTCCAAGAACGCGGTCGACGTCGCCCTCCAGCTGCCGCTTAGGGGCATGTCGATGGCCGGCATCAAGCCCAAGACCATCCGCATGATCGTCTTGATGGCCAACCGCAAGTTCTTCTCGCTCATCATCACCGCGCTATTCAGGAGACACTGAGATGCTTTTGACCCTCATCGTCGGCTTAGGCTTCCGCAAGGCGCTTTCCTGGCGCGGGGATGGATTGCCGCATATGCATTACTTCACCCCCGCCGAATACGGGGTCGAAGGATATGAGCCCTTCGAATTCAAATCGTGCGGGTATACCCTTCGCGGGGCCAAGTATTTCGTCCCGGGCGTCGCCCCGAAGGCGATCGTCATCTTCTTCCACGGCATCGGGGCCGGGCATACCGCCTATTCCCACGAGATCGCCGAGATCGCCAAGCAAGGCTACACGGTTTTCGCCTACGATAACCGCGGGTCGATGCTTTCCGAGGGCAGATCCATCGAATCGATCGCCACGGTCGCCCCGGACCAATCCGCTTTCTTTGAATATTTGGATACGCGCGAGGACGCGAAGGGATTCCGCCGCTACGCAATCGGCCATAGCTGGGGCGGATACGCCGCGCTTATGGCGCTAAGGAAAGAGTTCCGGGTCGAGAAAGTCGTCTCGCTCGCGGGATTCTATTCCGCGGTGGAGATGGCGGCCTCCTCGGCGCCGGCTTTGGCGAAATTCAAAGGCGCGATCGCCAAATACTCGCGCAAGCGCTATGGCAAAGACAGCGTCATCAACACCATCGACCTCATGAAGGGGAATCCCGATAAGAAGGTCCTCTACATCCAAGGGGATCATGATGGGATGGTGAAGACGGAAGAGAATTTCGACGTCATGAAAAAGGCGCTCGTAGGATGCGATAACGTCAGCTTCCTGCTCGTGAAGGACCGCGCCCATAACTGCTATCTCAGCAAGCGGGCCGAGAAATATTACCTCTCGCTCAATGGGAAAGGGGGCTATTTCACCCCCTATCGCGACCTTGACTATATCGTGAACTACGACCTCCTGATGGAACAGGATGCCGACGTCATGAAAGCGATATTCGACTTTTTCGAAAATTGAGTATATAGTAATCGGCGTGCGCAGGTGGCGGAACGGTAGACGCGCTGGTTTCAGGAGCCAGTCGGTAACACGGTGTGAGTTCGATTCTCATCCTGCGCACCACTCTTATTTGCGCTCGTAGCTCAGATGGATAGAGTACAACCCTCCGAAGGTTGGGGTCAGGCGTTCGAGTCGCCTCGGGCGCGCCATCTTGATGAATTGCTCCAATGCGATTGTTGGAGCATTTTATTTTTGCTAGATTCAATTGGAAAAGCGCGATTTCGCATACATGCCCCCTACGGATTCGCAAATCCAG
>JAILKX010000174.1 GCA_024693415.1 Bacilli bacterium | reverse complement strand
GCTTTTTCCGATACAAGAAGCTCCTCGACAACAAAATCGACGTCTACGAGATGTTCACGTCTTTGTACCACGCATCGGTTTTCGTCTTCGCTTCCCTCATCGCGATATGGGTGATGATGACGATCGGCACCCACGGAAGCTATTTCCCAATCGAGTGGCTGAACAGCATCCCATTCTTCATCGGGGGATGGCTCGTATCCCAAATCATCTGCCTCTCCGTCTATTTGATCATTCGGGCGCCCTTAGGCAAAAAATGGATGTTGAATCCAAGCCGGACCAAAGAGCAAAAGATATTGGATATCATTTTGATCGCCTTAGGCGGAACCGTTTCGATCGCCTATATCGTCGTCTCCTCGATGTCCATAGTAGGTTTCGTCATATACGGGCTCATCTATTTCCCGTTTGCCGCGATCCTTTTGGTCTTCTATTACGTGCTGCGTTATCGGCCCTTCGGAAAGAAATCGAATTAAGCGTCGGCCAATTCTTTGCTTCGCTTGACGCAAGCCGCGAAGCATTTTTGAATCGATTCGTTGAAGCCGTTGTCCCTCAATTGGTTTAAGCCGGCGATCGTAGATCCGCCCTTGCTGCAGACGTTATTGATCAGGGTGTCGAGGCTATCCTCACTTTGTAAAGCGAGCTCACATGACCCGATGATCGAATGGAGGACCAGGTTTTTCGCGTCCTCTTCCTTGAATCCGTTTGCGACGCCGCATTCGATGAATGTCTTGGCAAATTCCAATAGGTATGCCGGCATGCTGCCGTTCATTGGAATCGCTTCGTCGATCTGCTTTTCCTCAACCACCGCATACGCGCCGATTGAGGCGAAAATCCGTGTCACGTCCCCAATGGATTCGTCATCTGAGGCAATCGTCGTGACCGCTCTTCCGATAAGCGCAGGCGTATTGGGCATAGCCCTGGCGACCCGCGCGCCTTTGAATATGGACTTCAGGTAGGCAATGCTTTTGCCGGGCGCCAAAGAAATAATCGTTTTTCCGCTGAAATCGAGGCCATCGAGTTTGGCAAACGCGCCCTCATATTTTTGAGGCTTCACCGCGAGAAGAACGATCTTACAAGACTCGAATAAGTCCCTTTCGCCTTTGGCAAGCGCTAGTCCAAGCGCTTTTCCTTTTTGCTGCGTCGCTTCGCTTGGCGCATAAAACGCGAGCTCGCTTTTGTCGTATAAACCCTTAGACAAAACGCCTTTCAGAACCGAATAGCCCATTTTTCCTAATCCGAGAAACCCAAATTGATACATAGTGAAAACCTCCGTTCCCTATTATTTCATGGAACCGATATTTGTAACGCCCCAGTTTATGAAAAGCCTTGAATATGGATACACGGGTCGCGCGGATTATAAAAACCGCGCTTAGCAGTCTAAGCGCGGTTCGCGATTCTATTCGGCTTCTTTCGCCGACATCGATTCGAACTTCGGCAGGATCTTGTTCTTGCCGACGCCTTCATAGAAGAGCGTGACAACCAAGTCGAAGATGATGAATCCGAAGATCAACCCGGCGGTGACATCGGTAGCGTTGTGGGCGCCCCTGACGATCCTCGTGAAGGCGATGAACACAGCATACAGGGTGACGAACGCCTTGGTGAACGGCTCATATTTGCCCCATTCCTTTCTCGAGGACATGAAACGCGGGAAGAAGCAGACCGTAATCGTGATGAAAGTATTCATCGTATGGCCGCTCGGGAAGGAATAGAACTCTTCTTTGCCCCATTTGGTTATGCTGAGGCTCGCCATCGCCTGATTGATCTGCGCTTCGGTGAAGCCTAGCGATCCGCCGGCGGTGTATTTGCTGAACGATGTGAAGAATTGCGGATGATAGAACGGGAGCCAATAGTCAGCGGCATTTGCGATCGCGCCGGCGTCTTGAAGCGCCACGAGGGTGCGATAACGCGGACGGAGCCAGATCATTTTGCCCGCCTGCATCACGAACAAGGAGCAAGCGATCATGATGATCAGCATGATTGCCCATAAAGTCGCTTCGTTGTGTTTGTCTTCCTTGACCCTTCTTGTGCCAAGGAACGATAAGCCGAATACCGCGGCGCCGATCCCGAATACGATGAGATATTTGACGACGCCCTTCAAATCGGTCAGGCCGAAGTTCCGAATCAGAAGTTTTACCGTGTGATTGCCCCCATATACGGATACGCCCGCGGCCAACGCGATAAATAGAATAAGAAGGACAACGTCCCACTTATTCCCGATTTTGGGATGATACAAACCAATCACAAGCATCCCGAATGCGCCCAGTAAATAGAGCGGTAATTCGCCTAACAATTCGCCAAGGCGCCCGACGATATTAGTCGGATTGTAAAGGCCTTGCGTAATCTGAAGGTCAAAGATTGCGACTATGGCAAAAATGACTACCAAAGACGAATAAACAATAATCCGTTCAAGTTTTTTCATATGAATTCCTCGAATGAGTCTATTTTATACTTCTGTTTTATAGAAAGAAAGCCGACGGAACGTTTCTTCATGGAATAGTTAAATGGCGTAGACCAATCCGAACTATCGAAGAAATTTTGCTGAAATTCGATACATGTCCTCAACGGATTTCATTGATTGCTAAATATTTAAATTCTGTCCCATGCACTCTCCTGGCAGCTTCTTTAGTACGTAAAACGTCGAGCTGACAATGACAATTTTTCGGCGTATTGAAAACGTCAATAAAAAGCGCAACAATGGAAACTCAAGAAGGTGGAAATTAAATTTCCGCCTTAGGAACATAGGCCATGAACTCGTTGGGTTAAGATTTTCGTTCTTCAATCTTCAAAAGTGGGGTCCAAAAATTATTGATTCTATTTTCCGTATTTATTCCTAATAAATTTTCATGTAGATTTTGGGTTATTTTTTGGTTCATCGTTTTTGTTACTATATTTAAAAATCGAATGATAGCGGTTTCATAGGAAGTTTTTGTTATCATCATTTGACATTTTTAAAAGCGCGTTTAAGTTTGTTGGAACCTTTTCACGGAGGTCCAATGAACAAGAAACTAGGTTACTACATCCTCAAACGCGTCCTGCTTGGCGTGCTGACTTACGTCCTCGTCGTTACGGTGACCTTCTGGGTCATGCAAGCAGTTCCTGGCGGCCCTTGGTCAAGGGAGAAGGCGTTATCAGACGCCGTTATCGCCGCGCTTAATGAAAGGTACGGGCTCGACCAGCCTTTGTTCATTCAATATCTGAGGTATTTGGGTCACGCGCTGATCTTTGACTTTGGCGTCTCCTATTATTACAAAGGGCGCGAAGTGCTCGCCATTATCTTTGACTGCTTCAGAATTTCGCTCGCCATGGGCGCCGTCGCAGCATTGCTGGCTTTAGTCGTCGGCCTGGCTTTGGGCACTTATGCATCAACGCACCAGAACAAGCTTTTGGACCGAATCATCATGGTTTTGACCACCGCCAGCGTCGCCGTGCCGAGTTTCGTCATCTCCCTGATCCTTCTCTATGTTTTCGCGGTCAACCTCAATTGGGTCCCGACGAGCCCCGTCGGCGTTTCCGGGATCACCCCATATATTTTGCCGGTCGTCGCGGAAAGCTTATATCCGACGGCCTACATCACTCGTTTGGTCCGTTCGTCTACCTTGGACGTTCTGGGACAGGATTATATGCGTACTGCCAAAGCCAAAGGGCTTCCGCCTCGGAAGATCCTCATCAAGCACGGCCTAAGGAATTCTGTGACCCCCGTCGTCACTTATTTTGGCCCGATGTTCGCTTCAATCATCACCGGATCCCTCGTCATCGAGAAGGTTTTCCAAGTGCCGGGCGTCGGTCGTTATTTCTATCTCTCCATCCAGAACCGCGATTATCCGATGATCATGGGCACCACCTGCTTATTGGCCCTGCTCCTGATCATCTTCACCCTTTTGAGCGACATCATGTACAAAGTGGTCAACCCTAGGGTTGATTTCGATTGAGGAAAGGAGGAACCAGATTATGCAAGTAAGACACAATCCGCTCAGCATGCAGATCAACGTCGAGAAGTTCTCCTTTGCCTCGGAATCGGAAAAGGCAGGGACGAACCTGCTTCGACCCAACTCAACCTTCTTCATGGATGGCTTAAAGCGCTTCGTGAAGAATCCGGTCGCGATGGTTTCGTTCACCTTCATCTTCCTGCTGATCCTCGCCGTGTTCATCGTTCCGCTTTTCTACCCCTATGCCTACGATGAAGTCCTCTGCTACCGCTATACCGAGCGCCCGAACGCGGCCTTCAATTATCTCGCGCCCTTCAGCTATGCTCCGCTTGAGCAAGAGGCGATCAACGCCGGGGAATTCGTCTTCCCGCACATCTTCGGGACCGACGGAAATGGACACGATTACTTCATCCGCGTCCTAGTCGGCGCCAGAACCAGCTTGGTCGTTGGCTTCTTCGCCGCGGTCATCGTTCTCATCATCGGTGGCACGATCGGCGCGCTTTCGGGCTATATCGGCGGCAAATTCGACTTGATCGTCATGCGAATCGTCGACGTCATATATTCGCTGCCAGACATCCTCATCATCATTCTGTTCTCCTCGACTTTGTCGGCCGTATTCGACGCGAATCAAGACAGTCCGCTCGCGTCGCTAGGTTCTGGTTTCGTATCGATTTTCTTGGTATTCGCCTTGCTTTATTGGGTCGGCATGTGCCGTCTTGTCAGAGGCCAAGTCCTGACCCTCAGGAAGCAGGAATACGTCATGGCCGCCAAGGCCTGTGGCGCCAGCACCCGCCGCATCGTCTTCAAGCACCTCATCCCCAACTCGATGAGCGTCATCATCATTTCTGCCGCCCTCCAGATTCCGAGCGCCATCTTCACCGAGAGCTTCCTCTCGTATTTGGGCCTCGGCGTCAAATACCCCACCCCGTCACTAGGCAGCCTCGCAAGCGACGCGCAGAGCTTCATCACGATCGCCGGATCGCCCAAGCTCTACATGTTCCTCGTCCCTTCGATCGCGATCTGCCTCATCGTTCTTTCTCTCAATCTGCTTGGCGATGGTCTCCGCGACGCATTCGACCCCAAGCTTCAGAAGTAGGTGATTTCCATGGCTAGAACGTATCGATTATTGGAAGTGGAAAACCTCAACACGTCATTCAAGATTGACGCCGGCCGCGTGCTCGCCGTCAACGGCGTGTCCTTCACCCTCGACAAAGGCGAGGTTTTGGGCATCGTCGGCGAATCGGGCTCCGGCAAATCCGTCACCGCCTATTCCATCATGGGCATCCTGGACAAAAACGGCTCCGTCGACTCCGGCAAGATCATCTACAACGGCACCGACCTCTGCAAGATCTCGGAACGCCAGATGCGCGATATCCGCGGCAACCGCATTTCCATCATCTTCCAGGACGCGATGACCTCGCTCAACCCGACCTGGACGATCGGAAACCAGCTCCGCGAGGCGATCCTCACCCATGCCAAGAACCCGGTGAAAGCCGCGGTCTATGACCTTGAAAACGCGATCGAAAGCGACGAGCAGAGGATCGTGTCCCTCAAGAAGGGCATCGCCAACCACCCTGAGCGCGACTACCTCAAAACCGACCTCGCCTTCGTCGAGAACAAGCTCGTCGAGGACAGGAAGGCATACGAGGAAAAGAAGGTCCAAGCCGTCAAGGACTACGAGAAGCTCAAGACGGAAAAGAACGCCGAGATCAAAGCCGGAATGCCTGCATATCGCAAAGAAATCTTTGCAAAACTCAAGGAATTCCTCACCCATTACTTTGAAGTCAACCCCTATCCCGAAGAGGAAGAGGCGATGAAGGAGAAGGAAGCACAGCAGCTCCTCCGCATCCTCAAGAAGAGGGAAGAAGCCCTCGAGACCCTCCTCAAAGAAGGGGCTGATGTCAACGGCGAGGGCTTGCGCGCCAAGCTGAACGAACGGCTCATCATCGCCAGCGCCAAGCGCGAAGTCCGCCACGCCAAAGCGATGCTCAAGCGCTTCATCGGCAGGTTCCGCCACCGCGTGAGGGTCGCCCCGCGCAGGGAACGCTACTACGCCTTCAAAGACGCCAAGCGCAAAGCCTATGAATTCAAGATGGAGCTCATCTCCTGCTACAAGGAGACCAGGTACTCCGCCAACAAGAAGGCCCTCAAGATGCTGAACGAAGTCGGCATCACCGAACCGGAAAAGCGCATGAAGCAATATCCGTTCGAACTAAGCGGCGGCATGCTGCAGCGCGCGATGATCGCGATGGCGCTCGTCGAACGCCCCGACATCCTGATCGCCGACGAGCCCACCACCGCCCTCGACGTCACTATCCAGGCCCAGATCCTCGATTTGCTCAAGAGGCTGCAAGCCGAATACGGGATGGCCATTATCATCATTACCCATGACCTCGGCGTCGTCGCCCAAATCTGCGATAAGGTCGACATCATGTATGCCGGTCGCATCGTCGAAAGGGGCACGGTCAACGACATCTTCTACAACCCCCAGCACGAATATACCAAAGGCCTGCTCAAGTCGATGCCTAAGCTTAACAGCAAAGGCGAGCGCCTCGAGCCGATCCAAGGCAACCCGGTCGACCTCTTTTGCCTCCCAAAAGGATGCGCCTTCTCCGCAAGGTGCAAGGAATGCATGGAGATCTGCATCGAGAAGTACCCGGAGGAAGTCAAATACGACGAATCCGGGCACGCCGCGAGCTGCTGGAGGATGATCAAAGCGCTCCATGACGCCAAAAAGATCGACATTGAGCATGGCGAGCCGGAAGGCAAGCCGCTCGTCTATAACGGCGCCGTCATCCGCAACGAAACCAAGAAAGGAGGGAAGTCCAATGCCAAACGAAAATAAGACGTTGGAGGATAAGGACCTCGCAACGGGCCCGCAAGACCTCTCCCTTCTCGACACCGAAGTCAAGAAAGTCGACCACGACGTGAAGGAAGACGACTACATCCTCGAGGTCGATCACCTCAAGATGTACTTCCCGATCAACGTGAGCGTATTCAAAACCGTCCCCCTAAAGGCGGTCGACGACGTCTCCTTCAAGATCAGGAGGGGCGAAACGCTCGGCCTCGTCGGCGAATCCGGATGCGGAAAGACGACGCTCGGCCGCACGATCCTTCAGCTCTATTCGCCCACCAGCGGCGAAGTCCGCTTCAACGGGGAAGTGGTCAAAGGGAAGAAGGCGCTGCAGGAATTCCGCCGCAACGCCACCATCGTCTTCCAGGACCCCTACTCATCCCTCGACCCGCGAATGACGGTCGCCGACATCATCAGCGAACCTCTTGAAATCCACCACCTCATCAAGACCAAAGAGGAAAAGGAAGCAAGGGTCGCCGAACTCATGGAAGCCGTCGGCCTCAGCAAAGAGCACGCCTCGCGCTACGTCCACGCCTTCTCAGGCGGGCAAAGGCAGCGCATCGGCATCGCCAGGGCCCTAGCCTCCTCGCCGCAATTCATCATGTGCGACGAGCCGGTATCCGCCCTCGACGTCTCGATCCAAGCCCAGATCCTGAACACGTTCCAGGATTTGCAGAAGAAGCTAGGCCTCACCTACCTCTTCGTGGCCCACAACCTGCTCGTGGTGAAGCACATCTCCGACCGCATCGCCGTCATGTACCTCGGCCACATCGTCGAGCTCGCCGACAGCGAGGAGCTCTATGAGAACCCGCTCCACCCCTACACCATCTCGCTGCTCTCCGCGATCCCTGAGCCGGATCCGATAAGGGCCAAAGCCAACAAGAGGCAAATTCTAGAAGGCGACATCCCATCGCCCCTATATGCCCCGAGCGGATGCCCGTTCAGGACGCGTTGCCCCAAAGCGACGCCTGCCTGCGCCGAGAAGCGGCCAAAGCTCAAAGAAGTATCCAAAGGACACTTCGCGGCCTGTCTCCTATTCGAGGAGAACAATAACTAAGGTATATCGCCCAAACCGGGCCTTATATAGGGTTAAGCGGGAGGGAAGACCGCATAACCCGACCATCATGTTTGAACAAAACCAAAAGGAGGAACAAGACATGAAATTCAGGAAATTTGCCTACTTGGCAGTCCTCAGCGCCTCCGCAGTGACGTTAGCAGCCTGCGGCGGAAACAATGGGGGAACCACTGCCACCTCGCTCACCGTCTGCTTGGCGAGCGAACCCCAATCCATTGACCCGGCGCTCAACTCCGCCGTCGATGGCGCGACCCTGCTCGTCCACCTCGACTCCGGCCTCTACCGCTTCCAGAAGCAGAGCGACGGATCCCTCGACCTCGTCTACGACCTCGCGAAGTCCATCACCAAAGAGACCGCGACCGTCGTCGACCACACCCCGAACGCCGACGGCGGATGGGATGCCGTGACCTATGAAAACGGCACCCGCTACACCGTCACCCTCCGCGATGACATCAAGTGGAGCGATGGCACCGCCATCACTTCCGACGACTTCATCTATTCGTGGAACCGCGCTTCCGGCTCGACCCTCGGCGGCGACTACTGCTACATGTTCGAGACCATCGCCGATGGCCTTTATCACGAATCCGATGACACCGCCTGCCCGTCCCTCGCTTTGAACAAAGTGGGCGACACCGTCTTCACCTTCGACGTCATGGTCGACGTCCCGTTCGTCGATCAGCTCTTGGCCTTCCCGACCTACTTCCCGGTTCAGAAAGCCACCGTTGAAGCCAACGACAAGACCGAAAACGGCACCTGGGCCACCAACCCGAGCACCTATGTCTCCTGCGGCGCCTACAAGATGACCAGCTGGGAGCACAACTCCTCGATCACCCTCGAGAAGAACCCCGACTACTGGGATGCGGCCAACATCAAATTGGACAAGATCACCTTCGCCCTCTCCGATGACGATTCCGCGATGCTCGCCTCCTACAAGTCCGGCCAGTATCAGATGATCGACTCCGTCCCGAACGAGCAGATCAACGAGCTCAAAGAGGCCTACCCCAACGAATTCGTCGTCGCGGGCCAGATGGGCACCTACTACATCTCCTTCAACGTCAACTCCGAGGTCTTCTCCAAGGCTGACACCGAAGAGGACAGGGCCGCGGTCCGCCGCGCTCTCGGCCTCTTCATCGACCGTCAGTATATCGTCGATGAAATCGGCAAAGCCGGCCAGGAACCCGCCAACGCATTCGTCTCCTCTGGCTTGACCGACCCCGCCGGCGGCGAGTTCGTTGACCACAATGGCGTCAACGGCGATGGCTCCGGCTACTTCAAGAAAGGCGCCACCGACGAGGAATACAACGCCAACGTTGCCGAGGGCATCGAGCTCCTCAAAGGCGTCGGATACGCCTACGATGAGACCGAGAAGAAGTTCACCGACTTCCCGGCCTTCAAGTATCTCTACAACACCAGCTCCGGCCACCAGGCGATCGCCGAGAACGTCAAGGACACCCTTGCCCGCTTCGGCATCACCGTCAACCTCGAGAATCAGGATTGGGCCTCCTTCCTCGAAACCCGTAAAGAGGGCAACTACGACGTCGCCCGCAACGGCTGGCTCGCCGACTACGACGATCCTTCTTCCTTCCTCACCATGTGGACCACTCAGTCCGGCAACAACGACTCTCAGTTCGGCCGTGACGCCCACGCCACCGCTGCCGTTTACAGCGCCGACACCGACCTCGACGGCACCGCTGAAACCGGCCTCACCTGGGCTCAGTCCTACGATGTCTTGATGGACAAAGCCGCCAAGGAATCCGACGCCACCAAGCGCTTCAAATACCTCCACGCGGCCGAGACCCTTCTCATGTCCACCGGCGCCATCTGCCCGATCTACTACTACACCGACATCTACATGATCAACAGCAACATCAACGGCTTCTTCTCCTCGCCGCTTGGCTACAAGTTCTTCATGTACTGCACCGTCAGCAACTAATCGTTCCCAATTATCGCTGATATTAAGGCCGTCCTCCTCAGGACGGTCTTTTTATGTCGAATATCAATACACGTCCCCCATGGATTACCCTGGAACCCGCCCGAGCTATTTCATATAGAATAGCTGTCGGGGCGGGCCGCCGCGCGCCATCACCCATCGCCTAAACCGACCTATTTTGGGGCAGGAATCAGCAAATAGAGGCGCACGCGGAAAACGGCCCATAAATGGCGAAAACGCATACACGTCCCCGCTCTTTTTCCTTTGAAGGCCCTTTTAGGCCGTCGATAAGAAAAGGGCAGTCGCCCAACCTTAAGGTTAAGCAACAGCCCTTGGCTTATAAGAGGTGGATACCCTGCTTCCTGAGTTCTTCGCGCATCTCGTCGGGCCAATAGGAGGACTGGACCTCGCCGATGTGCTTTTTCTTCAGATAGAACATACAGAGGCGGGATTGTCCGATGCCTCCACCGATCGTATATGGGAGCTCGCCCTTGATGATGCTTTGGCAATAGGGGTTATCCAATTTATGGAGCTCGCCCTTCTGCTCCAATTGCTTCTTCAAGGATTCCGCATCGACGCGGATACCCATGGAACTTAGCTCCAGCGGGGCGTCGATCGCTTCGTCGAACACGATGATGTCCCCATTGAGGTTCCAATCGTCGTAGTCGGCGCTTCTGCCATCATGGGGCTTGCCGTTAGCTAAAGGCCAGCCGATTTCGGA
>JAILKX010000170.1 GCA_024693415.1 Bacilli bacterium | reverse complement strand
GGCGATAGCCAAGTCGGGAATGCGCCGCCGTAGTTCTCGATCAAAATGCCGATGAAGCGCTCGATGGAGCCGAATACCACGCGGTGGAGCATGACCGGCTCGACCTTCTCGCCGTGCTCATCGATGTAGAAGCATCCGAAGCGGTGGGGAAGATTGACGTCGAGCTGGATGGTTCCGCACTGCCAGGTGCGGCCCATGGAGTCGCGGAGCTTGAAGTCGAGCTTCGGGCCGTAGAAGGCGCCGTCGCCCGGGTTGATCTGGAATTCGTGGCCGCTGTCTTTGCAAGCCTGGGCCAATATCGCCTCGGATTTCTCCCAGTATTCCTCGGTGCCGATGTAGTTGGACTCCGGGCGGGTGGAGAGGACGATCTTGTAGGAGAGTCCGAAGACGCTATAGACGTCATCGAAGAGGCGCATGATGTTCTTGACCTCTTCCTCGATCTGGTCGAATCTGACCATGATGTGGGCGTCGTCCTGGGTGAAGGCGCGGACGCGGAAGAGTCCGTTTAATGCGCCGCTAGCCTCATGGCGGTGGACGTGGCCAAGTTCGGCCTGGCGGTAGGGCAGATCCTTATAGGAATGGAGGGAGTTGTTGTAGGCGAGCATCGCGCCGGGGCAGTTCATCGGCTTGATCGCGAAGTCGCGGTCATCGACCTTGGTGGTGTACATGTTCTCCTTGTAGTGGTCCCAGTGGCCCGAGGTCTCCCAAAGCTCGCGGCTCATCATGGTCGGGGTGGTGATCTCGTAATAGCCGTAGGCGTCGTGGAGCTTATGCCAATAGTCGAGCAAGGAGTTCATGAGGATCATGCCCTTGGGGAGGAAGAAGGGCATGCCGGGGGCGAAGTCGCTCAGCATAAAGAGGCCGAGCTCTTTGCCGAGGCGGCGGTGGTCGTTGGCCTTGCGCCTTTCGAGGAGCTCAAGGTAGTTCTTGAGGGCTTCCTCGGATTCCCAGCAGGTCGCGTAAATGCGGGTCAGCTGTTTATTTTTGCTGTCGCCGCGCCAATAGGCGCCGGCAAGGGAAAGCAATTTGAAGTGCTTGAGGTAAGAGGTGTTCGGGACGTGGGGGCCGCGGCAGAGGTCGATGAAGTCGCCCTGCTCGTAGCAGGAGATGGTCTCATTGAGCTCTTTGATGCGCTCGACCTTGTAGGGGTTGTCCTTGAAGATCTCAAGGGCTTCTTCCGGGGAGATCTCGCGCCTCTTGTAGGGGATGGCCTCCTTCGAGAGCTTCTTCATCTCCGCCTCGATCGCGGCGAAGTCGTTCTCGGAGAGGACCCTGTCGCCGAAGTCGACGTCGTAATAGAAGCCTTCTTCGATCGCCGGGCCAAATCCGAAGAGGCAGCCCGGGAATAGATGCATCAAAGCCTGGGCCATCAAGTGGCTGCAGGAATGGTTCATCATCTCAAAGCCGTCTTTGGAATCCGGCATTACGAACTCGATCTCGCTGCCTGCGGGGATCGGCTGGTTCATGTCGAGGATATGCTCCTCGCCGAGCTTCACGCCGAGGGCTTTGTTCTTCTTCTCGGGGTCGAGGGCCTTGGCGGCTAAGAAGCCGTTAGCGCCATCATCGATTTGGCATTTCTTGCCTTGGTATACGATTTCCATGTAATCGCCTCCTGTTTGATATCAAATAAAAGCGTCCCTATTCTCATAAGGACGCTTGGATAAACGCGGTACCACCTTACTTCGAATCGCCTCGCAAAAGAGAGGGGATTCGCTCTCGCTGCCCGATAACGGGGGCTCCGCCTGACTCTTCGCCAGGAGCTCGGGAGTGGTACCCCTGTTCCCTATAGGGACGGGGCGTGTCTCCTTCATCGCCGCGACTATTGTAGCCCCATGGGGAAAGAAATCAAGCCCTTGCCTTTGCGCGCGCCCATATTATTTTCTTCCTATGTGCGTGCGAATTATTACCCCATCGCCCTTTATTTGCTTTATAATCTACGTGCTGAAAAACCATTATTGAAAAGGAGCAAATGAATAATGCCTAACATTACCAGCATCAAGGCCCGCCAGATCATCGATTCCCGCGGCAACCCCACCGTCGAAGTCGACGTCAGGACCGAATCCGGAGCGTTCGGACGCGCAGCCGTCCCGAGCGGCGCCTCCACCGGTGAGAGGGAAGCCCTCGAACTCCGCGACACCAAGGAAAAAGCCTTCGGTGGCAAAGGCGTCCTCCAGGCCGTCAAGAACGTCAACGAGATCATCGCCCCCGCGATCCTCGGCAAGTCCGTCCTCGACCAGGTTGGAATCGATCACTGCATGATCGCCCTTGATGGCACCTACACCAAGTCCAAACTCGGCGCGAACGCCATCCTCGGCGTCTCCCTCGCCGTCGCCAAAGCGGCCGCCGACTACGAAGGCCTCCCGCTCTACCGCTATCTCGGCGGACCGAACGCCAAGAACCTCCCCGTTCCGATGATGAACGTCATCAACGGCGGCAAGCACGCCGATTCCTCGGTCGACTTCCAGGAATACATGATCATGCCGGTCGGCGCCAAGACCTTCTCCGAAGCCATCCGCATGGGCGCCGAAACCTTCGCTGCCCTCCGCAAGATCCTCAAGGCCCGCAAAGACATCACCGCCGTCGGCGATGAAGGCGGATTCGCCCCCAATGGCATGCGCAACAACGAAGAGCCGCTCGAAGTCCTCGTCGAGGCCATCAAGGCCGCCGGCTACGAAGCTGGCCCCAATGGCATCATGCTCGGCATGGATGTCGCCTCCTCCGAATTCTACAATGCCGAAACCGGCAAGTATGAGCTCGTCCGCTCCAAATCCGGCAACCTCACCTCCGACGAGATGATCGACATGATGGAGAGGTTCGTCGAGAAGTACCCGCTCATCACCATCGAAGACGCCCTTGCCGAAAACGACTGGGCCGGCTGGAAGAAGCTCACCGATCGCCTCGGAACCAAAGTCCAGCTCGTCGGCGACGACCTCTTCGTCACCAACAAGGACTATGTCGAGAAGGGCATCAAGGAAGGCTGCGCCAACGCCGTCCTCATCAAAGTCAACCAGATCGGCTCCCTCACCGAGACCCTCGAGACCTGCGAGCGCGCCATGCGCAATGGCTGGACCTGCGTCGTCTCCCACCGTTCCGGCGAAACCGAAGACACCACGATCGCTGACCTCGCCGTCGCGCTCAACGCCGGCCAGATCAAGACCGGTTCGATGTCCCGCACCGACCGCATCGCCAAGTACAACCAGCTCCTCCGCATCGAGGAAGAGCTCGGCGAAGAAGCGGTTTACCCCGGCATCAAAGCCTTCTACAACCTCAAGAAGTAAGAGACTCATAAGGAGGTCGAATGACCCGCGTATCGCGGAGGCCATCGGCCTCCTTTTTCTATGTATTGAATAATATATATCTAAATATGTAAGAAAAAGAATTATGCAGTGGCGTCCGAGAGGACGCAGTGCTATTTCTTTGGTCTATCTTTTTGCGGCTTGAACGTGGTCAGGAACTGCCCACCCCGAGCATATTCTTCTTATATACTCGGGCGGGGCCCAATGTGACTTCGTATGTCCTCTTTTGGGCCGATTGCCGATACACGTCTAAGCCGAATGAAAAAGTATATAGGACTTCGTATGTCCCCATAGAAAAACGCGCTAGGTTTGGCTAGCGCGTTATGGGCTTACTGATCAGTCGATGAACTGCTCGATGTCGTTGACGGTGATGATGCGCATGAAGTTGGTCTTGCCAGCTCCGGTGGGGGTGCCGCCGGCCATGACGATCTGATCGCCTTTCTTTAGCCCTAGTTCGCGGGCGCATTTGAGGGCGAGGACTTCCATCTCTTCGACGAAGTCCGGCATCGAGGTCTTGAGCAGGACGCTGTAGACGCCCCACATCCAGGCGCCTTTCATGGCGGTGGACCTTCTGTTGGTGACCGATAGGATCGGGCAGCAGGGGCGGGCCTTGGAGATGCGCCAGGTGGACTTGCCGGTCTCGGTGAAGTTCACGATGAGCTTGGCGCCGATGAGGAGGGCCGTATTGGCGACGGCGTTGGAGATCGCGTCGTTATTGGAATGCTCCGAGGTTTCGTATGCCTCGCGGGTCAACGCCTCGTAATCGAGGTACTGCTCCTGGGTGCGGGCGATCTTGGCTTGCATCTCCACCGATTCGACCGGGTATTTGCCGGATGCGCTTTCGGCGCTTAGCATCACGCAGTCGGTGGATTCGTTGATCGCGGTCGCGACGTCTCCTACCTCGGCGCGGGTCGGGCGGGGGTGGGTGACCATCGAATCGAGCATCTGGGTGGCGGTGATGACGGGCTTGCCCTTGGCGCGGCAGGAGGCGATGAGTTTGGCCTGGACCGTCGGGACCTCTTCGGGCGGGATCTCGACCCCGAGGTCACCTCTGGCGACCATGATGCCGTCGGCGGCATCGATGATGGCTTCGATCTTCTCGACGCCTTCCGGGTTCTCGATCTTGGCGAATACCGGGATATCGGGCTCGCCGTATTTGGCCAATACGTCCTTGATGGCCTTGACGTCCTCTGGCCTTCTTACGAAGGAGGCGAAGATGCAGTCGACCTTGTTCTCGCAGCCGAAGCGGAGGTCGTTGTCGTCCTGGATGGAGATGAAGGGCATCGAGAGCCTCGAGAAGGGGCAGTTGACGCCTTTCTGGTCTTTTAATACGTGGGCGTTCTTGGCGACGACCATGAGCTCTCTATTAGAGGCGTCCTTGCCGTAGATCTCGAAGTCGAGGTTGCCGTCGTCGATCAATATGTGGTCGCCGACTTTGACGTCGTCATATAGGCCCTTGTAGGAGACCGAGAATTTCTCCAAGGTCCCTTTCATCGGGGTCATGGTAATCCGCATCTTATGGCCTTCTGGGATCTCTAGAGGTCCGTTTTCCATATATCCGGTGCGGATTTCTGGGCCTTTGGTGTCGAGGGCCACGGGGATGAAGATGCCTTGCTTCTCTAAGTCCCTAGCGAGGCTTAGCTTGGCCAATTGGCCTTCATGGGTGCCGTGGGAAAAGTTGAGCCTCATGACGGACATGCCGGCCTTGTAGAGCTTCATGATCATCTCCGGCGTATCGGTCGCGGGGCCGATCGTGCAGACGATCTTGGTTTTCTTCGAAATGTTGAGCAGCATCGTCCTTGCCTCCCTTATTTCAGGATATCGATGAGGCGGAGGACCGAGACGTGCTTATCGCGCGGGAGCTGGAGCGCTTCGTAGATATCGTAGTCGACGATCTTGTTGTTGACCATGCCGACGCAGATGCCGCCTTTGCCGTCGAGGAGGCAGTCGACGGCGTGGGCGCCCATGCGGGCGGCCAAGATGCGGTCGAAGGCGCTCGGGGTGCCGCCGCGCTGGATGCGGCCTAAGACCTCGGCCTTGGCTTCGAAGCCGGTGGCTTTGGTGATGCGCTCGGCGAAGGCGTGGATATCGGGGTAGATCTTCTCGGAGACGATGACGATCGCCCTTTTGCGCTTGGCGTCATGGAGTTCGCGGAGGGATTCGAAGACCTCTTCCTCGGGGATCGGGTGGTCTGGGGTGATGATCATCTCGGCGCCTTCGGCGATGCCGGAGAACAAAGCCAAGTCGCCGCAGTGGTTGCCCATGACTTCAATCACCGCGCAACGCTGATGGGATTCGGTGGTGTCGCGGATCTTATCGACGGATTCGACGATGGTGTTCAAGCAGGTGTCGTATCCGATGGTGTAGTCGGTGGAGGCGATGTCGTTGTCGATGGTGCCGGGGAGACCGACGCAGTTGATGCCCATCTCAGTGAGCTTCTTCGCGCCCATGTAGGAGCCGTCGCCGCCGACGACGACGAGGGCGTCGATGCCCCTCTTGCGGAGGTTGTCGACCGCGATCTGGCGGACCGATTCCTCCTTGAATTCGCGGAGCCTTGCCGTGCCGAGGATAGTTCCGCCGCGGTTAACGATATTGGAGACGTGGTGGCGGTCCATCTGGAAGATATCATCTTCGACGAGACCCTTGTATCCATCCATGACCCCGAAGACCTCAAGGCCATACTTAAGGCCCGCCCTGACGACGGCGCGGATCGCGCAGTTCATTCCGGGGGCGTCGCCGCCGGAAGTCAATACACCGATTTTACTGATCATATGAATGCCTCTAAACTGCCCATATTATAAGCGCATTACGCATGCGCGGGCCAAGAGATTTTGACGAATTCGGCCAAGAAAAGCGGTTTCTGGCGGTTTCCAAGGTTGGAATTGCGAAAAAAATCGGGCTGTGGAAAACTTGGTATAGCCGCGTTAGACTCGATTGATTCCATTGTGGAAAAACTGTGAAAAGTTCCGATGGGGTGTAAGAAATTGTGGATATTAGATAGCGGCGATGGTAGAATATTCGCCATGGAGGAGCAAGGATGAAACGCGTCAGTGCAGATGATTTGTTTGAGACGCGCCGCATGTCGGCATATCTTTTGTCCGACGAGAAGATGCTGCTCGATTGCTACCTGCCCCTCATCGGCGGGAACGCGTTCGCCCTTTATAAAGCCCTAGTCGGCGTGAAGGCCGAAGAGCTTTCGTCCCACGAGCGCATCATGTCGAAGCTTCGTCTCTCGAATGGCGAGTTCTATAACGCAGTCGAATCGCTTGAAGCGGTGGGGCTAGTCCGCACCTTCGTCAAGCAGGACGACAAGATCGGCTGCTTCATCTATTGCGTCTATGCTCCGCTTTCGCCAGAGCAGTTCTTCTCGGACCCCCTGTTCGCGGGAACGCTTAGGAAATACGTGGGCGACAAGGAATATTCTTCGCTCAAGAAGAGATACAGAGCGAGCCAGCTCCCCGAGGATTTCGAGGAGGCGACCGCAAGCTTCCTCAGCGTCTTCATGCCAGACTTCGAAGACCCGATCTATCTCGCTTCTCGCTTCGAGGCCGCGGGGCACGACTCCGCCAAGGTCAAGACCGATTTCGATTACCGCGCGTTCATCAATCGCTTAGTCGAGCTAGGCGCCCCAAATGACATATTGACCGAGCAGGAGATCACCAAAGCCGAAAGGATGGCGGCCCTCTACCGCTTGGATTCGCAGACGGTCGCCGACTGCGCCTACGAGTCGCTCATCTTCAACCGCAAGAAGGGGCAGCGCCTCGACATGGAAGCGCTCGCGAAGAAGTGCGGAAGCGCCGCCAAATTCGCCTACATGCATCAGGAAACCGGAACCGCTAGCGAGGTTTCGGGCGATAGCGCTTTGGCCGCTAAGATCCGCCTGATGGACCAGGTCCCTCCGATCACGTTCTTAAGCTACCTCCAAGGCGGGCACAAGCCCTCCTCCAGCGACGTCCGCCTCGTCAACAAACTGGCCCTTGAGATCGGTTTGCCGAACCCGGTGGTCAATGCGCTTGTGGATTACGTATTGCAGCGCAACAACAACATCCTCTCCGCCGCCTACGCCGAGAAGGTCGGCGCCGCCCTCATGCGGAGCCGCGTCAAGACCGCCCGCGACGCGATGGATTACCTTAACGACGCCAGCAGAAAACGGAAACCGAAGGGGCAAAGCGAAGCGCTTAGCCCAGCGGTGGCAAAGCCCATTGAGCCTACTCAAAACAAAGAGCAGGCCGAAGAAAATACATCCATCAGCGACGAAGAACTCGATAAGATGATCGACTCGCTTTATAATTGATTCGATATGGAAAAGATGAAGCTTCCCAAAATAAAGTTCGGCGACGACATCTCCGATCTCCAGAAGCAGGCCATCGAAGGTTTGAAAAACGATGAGCCCGTCTACAAAGTCATCCACGATGACCTGAAGCTTTCGACCGGGCAGGTAAGGGAATCCCTAGCCACCCTTTTGGATTACCAGGAGGATTTCCATTACTGCGAGAACTGCCCCGGGTTCGAGGCCTGCAACAAGGCGAACCCCCATTATGAGATGAGCCTCGCGGTCAACGACGGCTTCGTCACCCGCAACTTCTCGGCATGCCGCGTCGTACGGAAACTCGTGGACTACGAATCCCGCTTCATCGTCCGCGATTTCCCCGCCGAATGGCAGGACGTGAACATGAAGACGATCGACAAGACCGGGAAGCGTAGAAGCGCGCTTGAGGCGCTCGTCAAAATCGCGACCAAGAAGTCCAATAAGTGGGTGTATCTCATCGGGTCCCATGGCTCGGGGAAGAGCTATATCCTCGCGACCTTCGCCAATGTCTACGCCAAGGACAACAAGGGCTGCGCCTTCTGCGACACAAGCACTCTGGTCGATAGGCTCAAAGACCTCCAGATCAATGCCAAGAAGGACTTCGATGAGCGCTTCGAGCAACTCGTGAAGTGCCCCTTATTGGTGCTCGACGATTTCGGAAACGAATACAAGACCGAATTCGTGTTCGCCTCGATCCTGTTCCCTCTCCTGAACCTCAGGGCCAAGGAAAACCTCCCGACCTGCTTCGCCTCCGACTTCACGATCGAGGAGATCGCGAGCATGTACGCGCCCAAAATCGGCGCGGTCAGGGCCAAGCAATTTAAAAACCTTCTCGCCACTTGGTGCGGGAAGGAATTGGATGTCACCGGCATCAACGTCTATTAAAGCGGCAATTCCGATAATCTGGCGACGTAGTCATCTTCCGTTCCATCGTTGTAGATGACCCATGTCGCCTTTTTCTTTGCCTTGGTGAGCGGGAAGGAACGGTTGATCTCCATGATCGCTTTGGCGTTGCGCCCTTCCGCGATGAGCCTCGCGCGCCGCTTCGATTCATCGGCGTCGATGCAGATGATCGCATCGCATAAGCCGTCCATCCCAGATTGGTAAAGCAAAGGCACGTCCAGGATGATTTTGGTGTTTTCGTTTGACCCATGTATCAGTTTTTTGGCTTCCTCGATCACCAAAGGATGAAGGATGTCCTCAAGTTTCTTCTTGTATTTCGGGTCTTTGGATTTCTCGGTGACGTAGGCTTTGTTCAGGGCGTCGCCTTCATAGGCTTTGCGCCCGAACGCCTTCTTGATCGCCTTCTTGACGTCTTTCCGCCCATAGAGCGACTTCACGCATGCGTCCGCGTCAAATAGGATATAGCCCTTGCCCCGGAAGTATTTGGAAGCGGTGGATTTGCCGCTATGGATGGGTCCGGTGATGCCCAAAACGAATGCACGTCCCCGCTCTTTTTGGCAAATGGGGCAGTACGTGGTGCCTCTTCCGCCGAGGAATACCTTCCTCATCGGGAAGCCGCAGTTAGGGCAGGGGCGGTTCTCGGAGCCATAGGCGAGGAGCTCGTTCTGCATCCTGCCGTCGACTCCATCGTGAGGGTGATAGCTCTTGATGGTCGATCCGCCTTCCTCAATCGCGATATTCATGATGCGGCTCGCTTCGGATAGGATCGCCTTGCATTGCTCAAGGCCAATCGAAGAAGAAGGGGTGAAGGGATTGATCCTGCAGGCGAAAAGAGTCTCGTCCGCGTAGATGTTACCGATGCCGGCGATGAGGGTTTGATCCATGATCGCCTGCTTGATCGCGTCCTTCCTCTTTTGAAGTTCGGCGCATAGCTTTTCCGGGTCTTTGTCCCAAGGCTCATCGCCTAGTTCATCAAAGGGTCCTTGGTCGCTTAATTTCATCAAGGACATGCGGCCGAATTTCCTTTGGTCGTTATAGAAAAGCGCGGTCCCGTCGGTGAAATCCATCTCGACGTGATCGAATTTCCTTTCGCGTTCGCCAGGCTTTCCGATGAAGTATTTGCCCTCCATCCTAAGATGGGAATAGATGCAGGAATCATCATCCAAATGGAAGCGGAGCCATTTGCCTTTCCGCTCCATGGCGATGATCTTTTTGCCCTCCGCTCCCTTGATGAAAGCATCTACCTCGCCTTCGATGATGCGCGGATAAAAGACCTGGATCGACTGAATCGTCTTTCCT
>JAILKX010000100.1 GCA_024693415.1 Bacilli bacterium | reverse complement strand
AGGATCTCCTTATTGTCATCGATGACTTGGATGTTCGAAAAGGGATTGCCCTTCACGTCGAGCCATTCAAACTGCACAGGGCCGAATATGTAATCCCATTCGATCCTGATGACCGCTTTGTCCATCCATGAGCTCCTTGATGCGAATGAAAGAGAAACCTCTTCCTAAGAGCCATTTCATTTCCTATGCACCCCGAGCTCTTGCGGGAGGCCACGAGTGGCCCCCGACTTTCGATAGACCATTATATATGGCACGATAAAAAAATGAAAACTATAAACCAAAAATGGTGTCAGATATTGGGACTCTAAACTAATTGGATGGTCCTAAAAATTAAGACAAATCCTTAATATTTTACGAATAGGTCCAATAGGAGGGCGCCGAGCGAATTGCCCAAAACGCAAAGCAACAACCCGACGAAGGCGTTGGCGTTCCAGACCGCGCCTGCGGCGATGTAGAACATGTTGGCCACGCAGTGCTGGAAGCCGGCGAAGACGAAGAAGGCGATCGGGACGACGATGCCGATGACCTTGCCGAAATGGCTGGATAAGCGGTTGAAGAGGTAGATCGCGATATAGACGAGCGCGCCGCAGGCCATCGATCTCCAAACCATGTTGAAGATGCCGGGGAAATCGAAGGTTATGGCGCGGGAGGCGCCTACGGAATAGACCGCGAGGGAGAAGGCGGATTCCTTATCGATCAATGTCAAGGCGTAGACGACTAGGCCTACCGCCATCGCGCCCACCGCGTTGCCGATCAATATATTGAATAGCCATTCCAAGACGTTCAGGCCTTTCTTGTCGAGCTTCTTGTTGCGGAAGGCCATCCCGATCTTGCCGGTGTAGAGGTTGAACTTCAGATAGCAGACTAGCAGCAACCCGACGGGGAATAGAAGCGCGCCTACGAGCGAACTCGAAATGAACTGATTCTCGGGGATGAACGCCTTGCTCAGGATAAACAAAATCCCGCCTAAGGCGATCGCGGCCCCGGCGAGGATCGCATAGGTAAATACGTTGAGCCTTCTTTTGAATCCGTCCATGTACGGCGCCTATTTTAACGCGGGGGAAATAAACCGCAACAAAGGGTGGGAGAAAGATGATTGAACGAGGGGAATGGATGGTCAATATTTTGGTGAAGATAAGTTCAGTGAAGATAAGTTCACTAACTTGAAAGGAGGCTCCTATGTTCGTCGGAAGAGAAAAGGAAATATCGACCATCAGCAACTTTCTAACCCACAAAGGAGCCATGTTGATCTATGGCTTGAAAAGGGTCGGAAAGACCACTTTGATCAAAAAGGCGCTCGAAGAGGCCGATAAGCCCTACATCTATTTCGAATGCCAAAAGGCGAGCGAAGAGACGAATGTCTCCCTTTTCGTGGATTTGCTCCGCGAGCAGATCGGCTTTGTCGATGCCTCCTTCGATTCGTTCCTCAAAGTGTTTCGGGAACTCGATAAGTCTGAAGCGGATTACGCCATCATCATCGATGAGTATTCGTTCATGAAGCAATACTACCTCGAAAGCAAGAAGCCGGAGACCAAAGAAAGGGCCGAACGGCTTGACAGCGAGTTCCAGAACATCATCGACAGCCACCTCAACAACCTGAACCTCTTCATCTCAGGATCCTCCATTCATATCATGGAACGTCTTTTGGAGCATAGTTCCCCGGTATATGGAAGATTCAAAGAGAAGATAGCGCTCCGCGAGTTCAACTACCTCGACGCGAAGAAAATGATGCCTGGTGTCTCAAACGAAGACGCCATCTCCTTTTATAGCGTCTTCGGCGGATCGCCTTACGTCCTGGAGCGGCTCGATTTCTCGAAGAGCCTGAAAGACAACATCTGCGAGTCGGTCCTCAACGAAGACGGGCGGCTCAGGGCGCATCTGAATAGCAACGTCCTCAACGAATTCGAGAGCGAGCCCGATCTCCAAGATATTTTGGACGCCATCAAAAACGGTGCCAAAAAGTACAAGGAGATTGGGGATAAGTGCCATATCACCACAAGCGGCTTGCTCGACAAGAAGCTGAAGAAGCTATTGGAACTCGACATCATCGGTGTCCGTTATCCCATCGGGAAAGAAAACGACCAAAGGAAAAAATATTATCTGATCAAAGACAATTTCCTGAAGTTCTATTACGCCTATGTCTTCCGTCAAGACAATAGAATCAGGCTGTTGTCTGAACAGAGGTATTTCGACCTCTACATCGAGCCCTCATTGAGAGAATTCATCTCCCTCCGATTCGAGAACGTCGTGCGGGACTATTTCTCCCTCGCCCTCAGAAAGGGGGAATATCCCGAGATCGTCGACATCGGATCCTATTTCACGGGCGACAGCGAATTTGATTGCGTGCTGAAGTTCCAAGATGGAACCTATGCGGTCTATGAGGTCAAGCATTACGCGAAACCATTGAAGTCATCCGAAATGGAAAGGGAGATCGCCCAGGTGAAAGCGATCAAAGGGCTCGACGTCAGCAAGATCGGTTTCGTGTGCTCCAGCGGGTTCGAATTGAAAAAGCCAGGCATCGATTACCTCGACCTTTCGACGATCTTCTTCGAGGATTGATTATCGCTTCTTAAGATAGAAAAGCCTTCTCGACTCTTTCTGTTCGCCCGGCCAAGCGAAATACTCAAGGCGCACCACTTCGTAATAAGGGGCGAACAGGGCGGTCCACTCTTCGTCCGTTTTGCTGACGAGCCTCAATATGCCGTCAACATAGATCTTATTGCTGCCGTCTTTTGGCGGGGCAAAGTAGTTGAAGCTGAATATGATGGAGGCGTCTTCCGTCGTTATGCGAGCGGCTTCCCTAATGATGTCTTTTGCCATCTCCATAGGGATAACATCCAGTACATTGGAACAGAAAAACCCATCAAAAACCCCATCCTTTTGTTTGAAAATCCATTCGGAATCGATTTTTTCAAACTTGGCTTCGGCTTTGAACATGCGGGCGAAAGCCTCCGCTGATTTGACCCCGTTTAAGGCGACATCGACCCCCAAAACATCGGGACAGCCGCTTTTGGCGGCGATGACGCTGGCCCATCCGTGCCCACAACCATAATCCAAGACCTTTTTCTTGGCCCCTAAGCTAGCCGCAGCGTCGAAAAGCTTCTTCGATGGGGCGATTTCCTTATACGCTTCTTCGGGGTCAAAGCCTTCCGGGGCATCCCCTATTGGGTTCTTTCCAAAAGCGCCGTCCCAGAAATTCACGAGGGACGTGTATTCGTTTTTATCCTTTTCGGCAAGTTTAGGGTTCCTCATGTGATACCAATTCACCGTGATGATGTTGGGCTTGAACGGAGAGCAAGGGCCGGTCTTCTTGCAATCGAAAACAAAGCCGCATTTAGCGATGACGCGGTTGCTGCCGACGTTCTTTTCGTTGGCGCAGATCTTAATCACATCGAAGCCCTGATCGAACAGGTATCCGATATAGGCTCCGCAGGCCTCGGTCATGATTCCTTTGCCCCAATGCTTCCGCGATAAGGTGTAGCCGATCTCCGGCACGCCATCGTTAAGCCCAGACAGGTCAATCATCCCGATTGGCTCATCCCTCCCCTTCAGCGTGATGACGAAGCGATGGGAGGGGGCCTCTAGTTCCTGCCTCAGCCAATTGGCCATGATGGCTTTGGTATCCTCAATCGACTTATGGGGGTGCCACGTCAAGAATCTCGTCACCTCAGGATCGTTTGCCCAATTGGCGAAAACGAAAGGAGTATCCGATTCCTTAATCGGCCGTAAAATCAGTCTTTCCGTTTCGATGGTTTTGCTCATAAATCACCCCCGCAGGCCCCTATTCTAGCAAAGGGATAAACAATTCAAAGCACAATCGGAACAAAGTTATGTTCCCGCGCGCATATAAATCATATTAACAAGGTACGCGTGCAATTCGTGCCTCCATTTTGCCATCCGTGCCACCCATATTGAGAAGCTTTATCACTCCAAATATCTTTATCCCAAACAAAAAGGAGCACTTTTATGAAAAAGTCTATCTCTGTCCTTCCCATCCTCACCTTGAGCAGCGCTGCCTTACTCATGTCCTGTGGCGGCACCGCCACCTCTTCCACTGCCGGAACCTCCTCCGCCGCGTCCACCGCCACCTCCTCTGCAGTCGCGGAATCCAGCGAAGCGGTCTCCAGCACCGAGGAAGCCTCCACCGCTGTCATCGCCGAAAGCTACATCACCTCTCAGCTTTCCGCTGGCAGCTATGGCGATTCCTCTTGGAACGCCCTGGCCTACCAGCTCGACCTCTATGACACCGGCGTCTATCGCTACACCACCACCACGCTCATGTATGGCTACAGCATGATCCTCGGCACCACCGCCACCGTCAACTATGGCACCTTCGTGAAAGGCGACACCGAAGACGGCGTCACCGCCATCACCCTGAACGCCGCCGCCGAAGTTCTTCTCAACTCCTATTCCAAGGCCGGCGGATTCTCAATCGTCGTCACCACCCCGAATCAGGAATACCCGGTCGAGCTCCCTGCGAAGACCCAGGGCGAAAAGAACATGGCCCAATCCAAGGCAGACGTCCTTGACCAATACGGCGCCGGCGCCAAAGTCTGGGTTGAAAGCGACACCTATCGCCTGAGCTTCGCCGATCCTGAGACCGATGAAGTCCCCGCTGCCGTCACCACCGCTTCCGGAGACGTTTCCTCCGTCATCAAGAACATCAGCAAATTCCAAATCGTCAACGAATTCGATGCCACCATCAAAGAGGCCGTCAACGAAGAGACCTCCGAAGTCACCAAGGAGATGACCGCTTGGACCGGCAACGTCCACATGGCCACCATCTATGAGGACAACTCCTACGATTATTTCAAGTCCACCATCCGGTACGGCTACCACATGCTGCTCGCCACCACCTCCGTCAACACCATCGGCACCGCCACCGTCGGCAGCAGCGAAGACGGCTACACCAAAGTCACCCTCGGCGAGGCGGATGAAGTCTTGCTCAACAGCTTCTCCAAGGCCGGCGGATTCAACATCCAGGTCAACACCGTCGATCAGGAATACCCGGTCGAGCTCCCCGCCCAGGCGCAGGGCGAACAGAACATGGCCCAATCCAAAGATGACGTCATCGCCGCTTACGGCCAGTCCGTCAACTTCTGGCTGAGCGATGATTCCGGCACCATGTCCGTCACCGACCCCAACGCTGAATAATCGTCAACGCGGAGACAGACATCGATGAAATTACGCAATGCAATCATCGTCTCCGGCGTAGGCGTAACCCTGAGCGCAGCCCTATTGATCGGCACCGGCATCGCCAATAACTACGGCGGCCTGCTCGACGTCTACTTCACCAAATCCACCTATACGGCAAGCTCCTCCGAAAAGGACGTTTGCCGTCAGGTGGCCGAAGAAGGCGCAGTGCTGCTCCAGAACAAGGACAACGCTCTCCCCTTAGCGTCAACGGAAACGAAACTCGCCCTCCTCGGGCAGAATAGCGTCGACTTCGTCTACGGCGGAGCCGGCTCCGGATCTGTGGATACCTCCACCGCTCCGAACCTCAAGACAGCCCTCGAATCCGAAGGCTACACCGTCAACTCCACCCTTTGGAACTTCTACGACACCGGCGCGGGCAGCACTTACCGCAAGCAGACCCCGGACGAAACCGGCAGAGGGAGCTTCGTCGTCAACGAGGTTCCCCTCTCCGTCTACACCGACGAAGTGAAGGCGTCCCTCGATAGCGACGACGTCGCCATCTGCACCGTCGGACGTTCCGGCGGCGAGTCCGCGGACCTTCCCAAAACCGCTCTTTCCACCGGTTACACCTACCTCCAACTCGATAACGATGAGCGCGACATGATCAAGCTCGCCTGCTCCAAATTCTCCAAGGTAATCCTCCTCGTCAACGCGAATAACCCTGTAGAACTTGGCTTCTTGGAGGAAGCGGAGTACGCCAACGTCAAAGCCGCGATCTGGCTCGGCGGCGTCGGGCAAGAAGGCCTTTACGCGGTTGGCAGGATCCTCAACGGAACCGTCGCCCCGTCGGGCCGACTCGTCGACACCTACGCCTACGACTCCACAAGCGCCCCTTCGACCGTCAACCTCGGCAACTACTCGATCACCAATAGCAGCGTCGAAAACGGCGCCAAGTACCTCGTCTATGGCGAAGGCATCTACGTCGGCTACCGCTACTATGAGACCCGCTATGAGGACGTCGTCCTCGGCAACACGACCGGCTTCGATTATTCCAAAGCGGTCCAATTCCCCTTCGGCTATGGCTTGAGTTACACCACCTTCTCCTGGAGCGACTTCGAAGTCAAGGAGATCGAAGGCGGCTATGAGGCAAGCGTCACCGTCAAGAACACCGGCGACTACGCCGGCAAGGAAGTGGTCGAGATCTATGCTCAGAAGCCCTACACCGCCGGAGGCGTCGAAGTCGCTTCCGTCGAACTCGTCGGCTTCGGCAAGACCAAGACCTTAAGCGCCGGCGCCACCGAGAAAGTCACGGTCACGATCGACAAAGAAGATCTCGCCGTCTATGACGATTCCGGCGCCAAGACCTATGTCCTTGGCAAAGGCGATTACTACATCGCCGCCGGCAAAAACGCCCACGACGGCTTGAACAACATCCTCGCCGCCAAAGGCAAAACCGTCGATGACGGCATGACCGCCAAAGGCGAATCCGCCTACGCCAAGAAGGTCATGACCCTCGACGCGGTCGACTCCACCTCCTGCGCCACCTCCTCCGTCACCGGGAAAGCCATCACCAACCGCATGGAAGACGTGGACATCAACTACTACGACTCCTACACCTATCTGAGCCGCGCCGACTGGTCCGGAACCTTCCCGACCGTCTTCGCTAACGGAAGCTACGCCGCGCCTCAGGCACTCCTTGATGACCTCCCCTTCTTCGACGTCAGCACTGACACCGAAGACGATGCGGCCGTCGCGGCGTTCACCTTCCGCACGAACTCCGAAACCACCGCCTATACCGTCCAGGACCTCGTCGATGCCGAATACACCGACGCCCGTTGGGACGACCTCGTCGCCCAGCTCTCCTACAAGCAGATGACCAAGCTCATCCGTTTGGGCGGATACTCCACTCAGCAGATCGATCGCATCGGCCTGCCCAAGACCCAGGACAAGGACGGCCCATCCGGCATCTCCGGCACCCTCGTCGGCGGAACCTCCGCCATGGCGTGGCCCGCTGAAGTCGTCATGGCCTCGACCTGGAACGTCAGCCTCATGGAAGCCCTCGGCACCTACTTCGGCGAGGATTCCATCGCCCTCGGCGTCGCCGGCGTCTATGGCCCCGGCGCCAACATCCACCGCTCACCCTACTCCGGACGTAACTTCGAGTACTACTCCGAAGATCCCTGCCTCTCCGGCAAAATCGGCGCCGCTGAGATGAAGGGGCTCCGCAAGATGGGCGTCATCACCTACGCCAAGCACTTCGCGCTCAATGACCAAGAGACCAACCGTTACGGCGGCGCGTTCTTCGCCAAAGAGCAGGCGGCCCGCGAGATCTTCCTCAAGGGCTTCGAAGACATCGTCGTCGAAGGCAAAACCAATGCCCTCATGTGCGCCATGAACCGCGCCGGGGCCCGTTGGATCGGAGCCCACAAGGGCATCATGACCAACATCCTCCGCGATGAGTGGGGATTCGAAGGCTTCGTCATCACCGACCAGGCCTCCGTTCCCGCGATGTTCTACCAAGACCACATCTCCGGCCTCTGGGCGGGAACCAATATGTGGCTCAACACCTCCGACAGCTACTGGTCCCTTGACGAAGTCAAAGACGACGAGACGATGCAGTACTACATCCATCACCGCGCCAAAGACATCATCTATGGCATCACCAAATCCTGGGCGGTCGATGAACGCTACAAGGCAAACGGAGGCGCTCCGGTCGAAAGCACCGCCACCACATTCCCGTGGTGGAACACCCTCGTCGCAGCTGACTGCGCCGTGGTCGGCGGCTTCGGCGTCGCCATCGCCCTCTGCTGGTTCTTCTATCTGAAGGGCTCAAAAGCGGTCGGCGCCTAATCCGCACCATTGGGGAGGTTCGTAATACGCGAGCCTCCCCATTTTTGTTAAAACGTGGGAAAATGTTATGCGCGAACCAATGAAAATCCATATCGGAATGCTCGAAGACAATGCCGAGGAAGCGGCTGCCACCAAGCAGATGGTGGAACGCTACTTCCGCGGGGGAAAGGACGAATACTCCCTCGATGTTTTTTCGAGTTCCGCGGACTTCATGCAGCAATCCTTCTCCAAATACGACCTGCTGTTCCTCGACATCCTCCTCGAAGGAGAGGAGATCACCGGGATGGACATCGCAGAGAAGGTGAGGGCGGACAACTCGAAGATCGCGATCGTCTTCCTCACCAAATCCACCCACTTCGCGATCGAGGGCTACAAGGTGAACGCGATCGATTACATCGTCAAGCCCCTCATCTATGAGGAATTCCTGCTCAAGATGCACAAGATCCTCGACATCATCTCCCATACGATCGACCGCGACATCATATTGAAGACCTTGGACGGCATCGTGAAGGTCAAGGAATCCGACATCCTCTATCTCGAGGTCATCCGCCACTACCTGCACTTCCATTTGAAAAACGGAGGGACCCTGGTGGTCCGCGGCGCGATGAAGGATTACGCGGAGGACCTTTCCTCCCGCTTCGCCCGCAGCGGCAACTCCTTCATGGTGAACCTTTCCCATATCGACAGGGTCGGCAAAAACGACATCTTCATCAATGACGGCGAGAAGCTCTTGAGCGTGCCGCTCACCCGCTCTTACCGCGAAGCGTTCCTGTCCGCGTTTAATTCATTCAACGGAGCATAACCATGCCTGTCATTCATTTCGTTGGCATAAGATGGATGCTCACGGCGGTCGAAACCATCACCGCGTGCGCGCCATTCCTCCTATACAAGAAGCGCCGCAGCCATTTTTATCTGCGCTTGATCTTGGCTTTGATCGTACTTGGGGGCGCAACGGCTGGGTTAAGCGTCGCGTTCTTCCACTTCATGGATAGCCACTCCTATGAGGCCGCCTACCAGATCACCGCGTCCGTATTAGGCTATTTCGCCTTCCCGGCCCTCATATATCTATTGGAAATATCGCTTTTCGAGGAAAAGGCGGGCAACATATTCTCCTCCGTCGTCCAGGGGCTTGCCCTCCGCTCGACCGCCTTCTCCCTCTATAGCGTCTTCGTGACCGCGCTCGATCCTTCCCATAACTTCCTGAACATAGCCGGGATGCCGAACATCGTGAACCTGTTCCCGTATCTTGGAATCTACATCACCACTTATTTCCTCGCCATATTCGCGATGAGGAAGGTTGTGCTCCGCGCGAACAACACTTTGACCAAGCCCTTGCTCATCGTCTATGTCTTCGTCGCGTCATTAGTGATCGTCTGCATCGCCATCGGCGAGTTTTACGGGGCCAACGACAACGCGCTCTACGTCTGCTTATTATTAAGCCAGGTGGCCTGCTACGTCGTCTTGTTCACCACCGACTATCTGTTGAGGCGGAACGATGAATTAACAAGCGAAAACGAGCTCGTCTCGAGGCTATTGGAGGAACAGGGGCGACAATTCAAGTTCTCCAAGGCCAACGCCGAGGACCTCCGCACCAAGGCCCACGACCTGAAGCATCAGGTGAAGATCCTGCGGGCGGGCGGCGAAGAGGCGGAAAAGCTCCTATCCTCCCTAGAAGAGGACATCGACGACTTCGAGTCCACGATCTACTTAGACAATCAGGTTTTGAACATCGTCCTCCGCGAGAAATGGGGCTATTGCAAAAAGCACCGCATCAGAATGTCCTATACCGGCGACCCGAACGCCTTCTCCACCGTTTCCTCGGTAGACTTATTCACCTTGATCGGCAACATCCTCGACAACGCGATCGAGGCATCGATGAAGCTTCAGGACAAATCGCGGCGCATCATCTCCGCAAGCATCTACCACCAGAAAGGGATTTCCACCTTCCGCTGCGACAATTTCTACGAAGGGGAGATCAAGATGGAAGACGGCCGCTTCATCACCCAGAAAGGCGATGACCTGAACCATGGCTTAGGCATCCAATCCATCAAGAGGATCACCAAGAAATACGGCGGCACCACCGATATCCAAACCCAAAACGGCATCTTCGTCATCAAGGTCGCCATCCCCGACGAAAAATAAAAAGACCGACATCGTCGTCGGACATCGAATTCGAATACACGTCCCCCGCGGATTCGGTTTTTGCGCGAAGAAATCAGTCGGTCCGTTTCTGATAGCGGCGGACGGGAAGGGCGAACAATTTGAGCAGCCCCACTTCGATCGAGACGATGATCGCCGTCGCGGCCGGATAGACCACCACGAGCATGAACAGCGTGAAGAGGATCGTGAGGTTATGCGAAGTGAGGAACGCGGCGAAGTCGCCGATGATCGGGAACTCATTGCAGTTCATCAGAAGCATGTAATCGACGTTCGCGGAATCCGGGGCATAGGCCCTAATGATGAAATTGATCGGGATGATGAAGGCCGAGAACATCAACACGGGGATCATGCCGTCGCGGACCGAAATCCAAGATGGGGTATATTCGCCGGTTATGATAAGCGACATCCCGACGAATACGATCGCGCCATGGAAAAGGATGGAATAAATGCATCCGAAGGTGAAGATCGGATACCATCCGGCTGCGCTTAGGTAGACGAAGTTCGATAAGCCCGCCACTAGGCCGATGGTCGCGAAGAACGCGCTCGACCACTTCTTCATCTTGCCTTTGCCCCAAGCGACGAAGGGGAGGAAGTACAGAAGCATCGAGCAGGTGTAGAACGGCAAGATGCCGCCCCAGTTGAACGAAGCGCCGTTCACGATGTCAAAATAGCTTGAGAAGATGATCTTGCTGATCTCAAGAAGCGGCATCGCGATCGCAAGCACGCGGTATATGGTATAAAGCTTTTCGCGCTTTGCCTTCCTTAGGAGGATCGAGGCGATCACGATCAAAAGAAACAAGATGCCCATGACCACAAATTGCTTGGCCGACATCCTGTCTTGCCCAGCGTAGCCTTTGCTCGAGAGGGTATATGCATCATCGAAAAAGCCATATGGGGTGGTAGGAGGTTGTTTTGTGCTAGGAATAAAATGCATAGGTCAGTCTTACGAGGAGTTATTTTACCACTTCTCGGAAATAATCAAAATTTTTCTTAAGGAAGCAAATCCGCGCGATACGTGCATTCGAATTCGTCGTTTTTATTGGGCTTGGGCCGCTTTGCGTTTCCTGATGAGGAGGTAAACCAAGAAGCCGATGCCGGCAAGCGCGAGCAGCAAGGCCCAGAATTGCGATGGGCTAAGCCCGGGGAGGAAGGAGCCGCGATCGTCGTCGCGGAGGAATTCGATGAGGAACCGCCACACGCCATATCCGATCGCGTAGACCGGGATGGTCAATAGGCTCTGCTTCTTGAACGCGATGAGGATCAAAGTCGCCGCAAGAACGAACAGGAAGATCGCCTCAAAAAGCTGGGTCGGGATGACCGTCTTATCGAGGCTAGGGAAATACATCGCGTACCACGCATCGCTTTCGATGCCATAGCAGCATCCTTCGAGGAAGCACCCGATGCGCCCGAAGCCATGGGCCAGGGCAATCGCGGCCGGCGCGATCACGAAGATCTTGCCAAGGCCTTCCGGGTATTTCTTGCGGACGAAGATGAAATATAGGAGCACGAACCCGCCGACGCCGAAGATCGCGCCGCCGAAGAAGGTGGATTTCCATTGCCAAGCATAATGCGCGGGGTCGGCGATCAGGTCATAGAGGTTCTGAACCACATAGGCCCCAATAAGGCCAAGGAGGATCGCCGCGGCGAGCAGCATCTCCAGATAGAAGATCTTATCGCCCTTCTCTTTGATGACCTTGCGGAAATAATACTCAAACAGGAAAAGGGCCGCGATGATCCCTACGATCAGGAGCACCATGTACGACTCTATCGGGCCAAGCATCGGATACATAACGTTGTTTATATTAGCACCGAGCCGAAACCATGGGTATATTTATGCTAAAATCGTAATTATGAAAAAGGGAAGGGACATCCTCTGCATCGGCTATCTTGGGCTCGCGGCCATCGCGGCCGTGGTTTTGACG